>JAICMD010000109.1 GCA_025929405.1 Mucilaginibacter sp.
TGGTCAGAGGATTTTAAGGGCCTGTCAGAAAAATTAAATGATGTGTTCGAGGTACGCTTTGCGGATATGCATTATTCCAAACAGCAATTAACCGAGGTAGTGCCTAACCAAAAAGTAGTTTGGTTGGTTACAGATAGTTATTTAAGTTTCCTGGAAAATAAAACCGAATGGACAGGCACACAAATATGCTTTGAAGTATCAAAAACAGAGGGCAAAACACAAATATATTTTACCCATATAGGTTTAATACCTGAAAGCGAATGCTATAACGACTGCTTTAAAGGCTGGAATTATTTTTTACAGCATAGCTTGTATAATTTGATTACCACAGGTAAAGGGCAACCGCATTTAAAAACGAACGAGTTGGTTAAAACCGAGGTGTAACTTATAATCCCCGCAGGGAAACCTGCGGGATTGTTGCACTAATCACTAACCAACTAAATTTGCCAATCAATAGGTTTTTCGCCATGCTTTATTAAATACGCATTGGTTTTTGAGAAGGGTTTTGAGCCAAAAAAGCCCCCACGGCCTACTGCCAACGGCGACGGATGTGTTGATTTAATTATTAGATGCTTGCTGCCATCTATCAGTTCGCTTTTTGATTGGGCGTAGTTGCCCCATAGTATAAATACTACGCCAGTTTTTTTATCAGATATGGTTTTAATAACGGTATCTGTAAATTTTTCCCAGCCCTTTTTCTGGTGCGATCCGGCCATGCCTGCCCGTACAGTTAACGTTGCGTTTAATAACAACACACCCTGCTCGGCCCAATGGGTTAAATTACCGGTGTTAGGTATTTTAAAACCGGGTATATCAGTAGCCAATTCTTTATATATATTTTGAAGCGACGGCGGTGTAGCCACACCATTTTGTACCGAAAATGATAAACCATGGGCCTGATTGGGACCGTGGTAGGGGTCCTGCCCCAAAATAACAACCTTTACTTCATCAAAAGGCGTTTTGTTAAAGGCGTTAAAAATATCGGTCCCTTTAGGGTATATTTTTTGTCCGGTTTCTTTTTCGTCTTTTAAAAATTGCTTCAGTTTAACCATGTAATCTTTGTCAAACTCGTCGCCTAAAACCTTTAACCAGGATGGTTCTAATTCAATAGCCATAAATATTTACGCAGATGTTGATTTACAGTACAAATAAACGGATATTTGCAATCTGTTTTAATAGGATAACAAATTATGTCGAATATAGTTAGGCTGGTTATAGCCTGTGTTTTTTTTGGTGCTGCAGTAGCGCTATGTGCATTTGGTTTTTGGGGATGGGGGATATTGGTATTATTAATTGGCGGCATACTGCTGTTAACCTTCTTTTTTAATGAGAATATGCTGATATCGCAGTACTATCTGCGTAAAGAAAACGCTGAAAAAGCCGAGGTGTTTTTGGCAAAGGTAAACGATTACGAAAAGCAGTTGTACAAAGGGCAGCATGGTTATTATAACCTGCTGATAGGTTTAATTGAATCAAGAAAAGCACCGTTAAAATCAGAAAAGTATTTTAAAAAGTCGTTAGCGTTGGGTATGCGCATGTCGCACAATACGGCGTTGGCCAAATTAAGTCTGGCAGGTATAGCTATGGCAAAGCGCAACAAGCGCGAGGCACAGATGTATTTGCAGGAAGCCGCTAAGGATGATAAAAATAAATTACTGGCCGAGCAGATTAAAATGATGAAAGCTCAAATGGCCCAAATGGATAAGCAGGTAGTAAAAGGCGGGTATCGTCAATTTTAAATAAAAAAATAGGCTTTAAAACCATCATGTTTTAAAGCCTATTTTTCTTCAAGAGAACTAAAGTAATCAGGTTCAGACGAGGTGCCTTGCGAGACATGTCTTTCGTGCAGATAATTAGTTTCCTCCGTTTCAGAAGGGTTTGCCACCTCAACAATTTTTAATAAGCTGCGAATAAATGACAGGTTGAAATTTTGCCTGTTCAGCTTTATTAAATACTCATTCTCGGTGATCTCTAACATAGAATTTACCATAACTTTTGTATTTAAGTATTTAACCATAAAATTAAACAACAGTTTTAGTACAAAAGTTTTAAGGCGTTTATCTTTTTGTTAAGAAATTGTAAAGTGGTGCGGTGATAATAACTTTTATGTCGTTCTTCGTTACGCTCAGTTGTCAACGTTTCTTAACTCTTTTAATATTCTTTTCCCGGCGCTTTGTATTGCAGCACTGCCATTACGCATCAAATAATGTATCTGGCTCTCTAATTCGTCATTTATCCACGGGTAACGCTGTCGCAAATTAAACAAGGTTTCAGCAGCAAAAACCTTAACGGCTACTTTTACCTTTAAGTCTATCATCCAGTCAAAAAAACACTCAACAACGGGTCTTAAGTCGGTGCTGGCCAGTTTATCTTTAATAACCTTCGGCGCTTTAGCAGATGTTAAATTAAGTACAATCCGCGAATAATGCCTTTTACTTGCCGGATATTTTATATCCGGTATTTGTTTTAATAAGTAGTCTGTATCATTTAAGTAAAACAAAGGATCATCAAAATACATTGTATCCATTAACCAGGCGGCACGGAAGGCTATTTGCTTGTCTGAATGGAAGGTGAGATCAATAATATCCTGATAAGGAAAGTTTTCGCTTTTTAATTTTTTGCTCAGTTCCGCAATAGTTGTTTTGCCCATGGACGACATGAGTTGTTTCACTATCTGATCGCGGTAAGCATAATATAAAAGTAATAGTAGCTTTATAATTATTGCAACTTATGTAAAAATTATACATTTGCTAACCACTAAAATATAATATCTGCATGGTTAAATTTAACCGATTTACACTTGATAATGGTTTGCGTGTGCTGGTGCACGAGGATAGTACAACCCCAATGGCGGTGGTTAATATTTTATATGATGTTGGCTCGCGCGATGAGGACCCCGCGCGTACAGGCTTTGCCCATTTGTTTGAGCACCTGATGTTTGGCGGTTCGGTTAATATACCCAGCTATGATGAACCATTGCAAAGGGTAGGCGGCGAAAACAACGCCTTTACCAGTAATGATATTACCAATTACTATATAACCCTGCCATCGTCAAATTTAGAAACTGCCTTTTGGCTGGAAAGCGACCGGATGTTGAGCCTTGCGTTCAGCGAGAAAAGCTTGGAGGTACAGCGTAATGTAGTAATTGAGGAGTTTAAACAGCGGTACCTTAACCAGCCTTATGGCGATGTTTGGCTAAAGTTGCGCCCTATGGTTTATAAGAAGCACCCTTACAGGTGGGATACCATTGGCAAAAGCATTGAGCACATTGAAGAGGCAAAAATTGAAGATGTAAAAGCTTTTTTTAAAAAGCATTACAACCCTCAAAACGCCATTATGGTAGTTGGCGGCGATGTTAAAACAGAGGACGTTAAGCAACTTGCCGAAAAATGGTTTGGCCCAATCCCGGCAGGCGAAAAATATAACCGCAGCTTGCCGCAGGAAGATGAGCAACACGAAGCGCGTCGCCAAACGGTTACTGCAAAGGTACCGTTGAATGATATTTATATAGCTTTCCAGATGGGCAGCCGCAGGGATGCCGCATTTTATACTACCGAGTTGTTATCTGATATCCTTTCGCGTGGAAACTCATCGCGTTTGTATAAAAGCCTGGTAAAAGAAAAGCAAATATTCAGCGAGGTACATGCCTACATGACCGGAAGCATGGATAAAGGTATGTTTGTATGCGAGGGCAAACCGTTAGAAGGGATTACCATTGAACAAGCCGAAGCTGCGATATGGGAAGAACTGGAAAAGATAAAGGCAGAGGCTGTGCTGGATGATGAACTAACCAAGGTTAAAAATAAAACCGAATCGACCATGATATTTTCAGAAATGTCATTACTGGATAAAGCCATGAACCTGGCCTATTTTGAGTTACTGGGCGATGCGGACAAACTTAACCATGAAATAAATAAATTTTTGGCCGTAACAGCCGAAGATATTAATAAAGAAGCTAATAAATTATTCAGGAAAGATAATTCATCAACGCTGATATATTTAGCGGAGTAACTCGTCATTACGTCATTTAGTCATTAGGTCATTTTAATATGGTCACCAATGACATAATGACCCAATGACCCAATGATTAAAAAATGATCAACAGAACAATTGCGCCTGATTTTAAGGCTGTAGAAAATATAAACCTGATAAGGCCCGAGCATACCAAACTGGTTAATGGCGGCAATGTGTACTGCTTTAACTCGGGCGACCAGGAATTGGTGCGTATTGAATGGATATTTAATAACCTGCGCTTTGATGCTGCAAAGCCTTTATTAAATATGGCGGTAAATTCCATGCTTACCGAGGGTACAGGCAGTTTATCAGCAGCGGAGATTGCCGATAAGATTGATTTTTACGGTGCCTTTTTACAGGTTGATTATGGCTTTGATCATTCGCAGGTTACACTATATAGCTTGAACAAGCACCTGAAAAACACGCTGCCTATAATTAAGGATATTTTAACTGATTCGGTTTTCCCCGAAAAAGAGTTGGAAACCTTTATCCGTAACCAGCAGCAAAAGCTGCAGGTAAGCCTGCAAAAAAATGATGTGGTTGCCCGCCGCGCATTTAATAAAGCTTTGTATGGCGATACGCTTTACGGTTTAAATACTGAACTTGATACCTATCAAACCCTGCACGGGGAAGATATGCGGAAATTTTTTAAGCAGATGTATCAGCCATCAAACTGTACCATAGTAATATCTGGTAAGGTTGATAATGAATCATTGAATTTGCTGACAAACACTTTTGGCACAGGTTGGGGCGGCAGCATGCCGGCTGATATAAGTCAGCCGGATCTGCAATCGGCTGCCGAACGTTTTTACTTTATTGAAAAACCCGAGGCACTACAATCAGCTATACGCATGGGTATGCCATTGATCAATCGCCTGCATCCCGATTTTCCGGCTTTGCAGGTTTTAAATACCGTGTTGGGTGGCTATTTTGGTTCGCGGTTGATGGCTAATATCCGCGAGGATAAGGGCTATACTTATGGCATAGGCTCGGGCATGAGTTCGTTTAAGCAGACGGGGGCATTGTTCATCGCGTCAGAAGTGGGAGCGGATGTTTGCAAAGCTGCCGTTGATGAAATTGAAAAGGAGATCAACCTGCTTAAAACCGACCTAATACCTGATGATGAGTTGGATTTGGTGCGTAATTATATGCTCGGCTCATTATTAGGCAGCCTGGAGAATGTATTCTCGCATGCTGATAAGTTTAAAAACTTATATTTCGCCGGGTTGGACTATGATTATTACGAAAGATATACCCGCGTTGTTAAAACCGTTACTGCGCCTGAGCTACAACAATTGGCTAATAAGTATTTAAACTTTGACGAGTTTTATAAGGTGATTGTGGGAAAATACTAGAATTTCGAATTTCGGATGTTCGATTTCGGATTTATTTGACAATTAGATAATCAAAAATCCGAAATCCGATATTCGAAATCCGAAATAAAAGCTTAGCTTTGCCCGGCAAATAATAACTCCAAATAATTATTTGCTATGCAGTCAGACCCATCAAAATTTGTTGCCGAAGGATTAACTTACGACGACGTTCTACTAATCCCGGCTTATTCAGAAGTTTTACCGCGTGATGTTGATACCAGTTCTTTTTTAACTAAAAAGATAAGGTTGAATATTCCATTGGTATCTGCCGCTATGGATACCGTAACCGAGGCGCAAATGGCCATTGCCATAGCACAGGCCGGTGGTTTGGGCATGCTGCATAAAAATATGAGTATTGATCGTCAGGCTGAAGAAGTGCGTAAAGTAAAGCGTTCGGAAAGTGGCATGATACAGGACCCGGTTACCCTGCATGAAGCTTCAACCGTTGGTGATGCAGTTAAAATAATGCGCGAATATAAAATTGGAGGTATACCGGTTGTTGATGAAGACAAAAAGCTTAAAGGTATTATTACCAACCGAGATCTTCGTTTTCAAAAAGATCTGAGCAAGCCGGTGCAACAGGTAATGACCAAAAACGGACTGATAACTGCACCGCAGGGAACCACCTTAACCCAAGCCGAAGAAATATTACAACAACATAAAATTGAAAAGCTGCCTGTAGTTGATAATAATGGTGTATTGATTGGTTTGATCACCTTTAAAGACATCCAGAAATTTAAAAACTTCCCTAATGCCTGTAAGGACGAATTGGGCCGTTTACGTGTAGGCGCTGCAGTTGGAGTTACCGTCGATACAATGGATAGGGTAGATGCGCTGGTAAAAGCCGGAGTTGATGTTATTGCCATTGACACGGCGCACGGGCACTCAAAAGGCGTAATTGATAAGCTAAAAGAAGTAAAAAGCAAATACCCCAACCTGCAGGTTATTGCGGGTAACGTAGCAACCGGCGATGCTGCTAAGGCATTGGCAGATGCAGGCGCCGATGGTGTAAAAGTTGGTATTGGCCCAGGTTCTATATGTACCACCCGTATTATTGCCGGTGTGGGCGTGCCGCAATTATATGCCGTTTATGAATGTGCAAAAGCGTTAAAAGGTACAGGCGTTCCGGTTATTGCTGATGGCGGTATTAAACATACCGGCGATATTGCCAAAGCTATTGCGGCAGGTGCAGGCACTGTTATGGCAGGTTCATTATTCGCCGGGGTTGAAGAATCGCCGGGCGAAAGCATTATTTACGAGGGCCGTCGTTTTAAATCGTACAGGGGCATGGGGTCTATAGAAGCTATGGAGCAAGGCTCAAAAGATCGTTATTTTCAGGATGTAGAGGATGATATTAAAAAACTGGTACCCGAAGGTATAGTGGGCCGTGTGCCTTACAAAGGTTCTTTGGCTGAGGTTGTTTACCAGTTTGTTGGCGGTTTACGTGCCAGCATGGGATATTGCGGCGCCAAGAATATCGAAGGGCTGCAACAAGCCAAATTTGTGCGTATCACCGCATCAGGCATCCGCGAATCGCACCCGCATGATATTACAATAACTAAAGAAGCACCGAATTATACGAGGTAATGATTAGTTATCAGTGATTGGTGATTAGAGATTAGTTGAATATCAATTTAAAGTCTATTACCGATCTAACTGATCACTAATCACCAATTAACTAATCACTAAATGCAAAGCATCTCCGTTTTTTGCGGCGCCAATTTTAATGGCGACCCTATATTAAAGCAAGTAGTTGAGGACCTGGCCGAAGTTATGGTTGCGCATAACATCAACCTGGTGTTTGGTGGCGGGCATGTGGGCGTAATGGGTTTAATTGCTGATGCCGTATTGAGCCGTGGCGGTAAAGCTATTGGTGTTATCCCTCAATTTTTAATGGATAAGGAAGTTGGCCATAAGGGCCTTACCGAAATGCATATAGTTGAAAACATGCACCAGCGAAAGCAGTTAATGAACGACCTTTGCGATGGCATCATTATGCTTCCCGGTGGCTTTGGTACTTTAGAAGAGTTTTTTGAGGTGCTAACCTGGTTACAACTTGGTTTGCACAATCATCCGGTGGGTATATTAAATGTAAATGGATTTTACGATAATTTACTGAAACAGATGGACGTAATGGTTGAGCAACTCTTTTTAAAGCCTGCAAACCGCCAGTTGGTTATTACCTCTGCGGATGCCGTTGAATTGATTAACCTGATGGAAAACGTTGTTATAAAGCCTGACGAGGTTTGGTTCAGGGATAGGAATTTGACGTAGAATTAAAAACCTTTGTCATTCTGAGCGATAGCGAAGAATCTTATTTAGTTGACAGGGTATCCGCAGTTGCTTGCGGCGCGTATAAGATGCTTCGTTCCTTAGCATGACAATAAGAGAAAATTTCTATTATCTTTTGAAAATTACGTTTGATGGAATGGTATATACTCTTACCATTTCAGGGGTTTTAGTAATTAATACTAAATTATTAAGGCGCTCCCAAACACGAAACCGCCTGCACAAATAAGTGAGCGTTAACAGTATCATAATTTAATCAATTAATTTATTATTAGGTTATGCAATTAACAAAATATATTTAACCTTTTAAAAAATAAGCGACATTTAAAGTTAAATATTTTTTATTGTGATTAATTTATGTATTTGTACGTAAATATCCTTACAATGTTACGACCGTCTTAAAAATTAAAAAATCACAAAAAACCTATATTTGCGTTTAATAACCTAACAAACATTACCACTATGAAAAAGATCAGCATAATCTTAATTGCATGTTTAATAACTGCTTATTCAGCATCAGCGCAACTAATCCCTAAAGTTCAGTTCGGTATAAAAGGAGGGATGAACTTAACATCTATATCAAAATCAGGAACTTTTAATGCCGATAACCGCGCGGGATATTTAGGTGGTATCTGGGCCAGGTTTGGCGCATTGGGTTTTAACTTCCAGCCTGAGGCGTATGTAACCAGCAAAAGCGTAAACGTGAGCGATAACACGGGTACTACCAGTGCCAAGTTTACCAGCATTGATGTGCCCTTGTTGTTTGGAGGCAAAGTTGGTGCATTTGGCTTCGGTGCAAGATTTTACACCGGGCCTGTAGTATCGTTCGCCATTAATAAAGATCAAAGCTATAGCGCCGCTGCAGGCAGCATTACCAAACTGGATTATAAAGATCAAAATTATGCCTGGCAGTTAGGTGCAGGCGTTGATATCCGTAGTTTATCTGTAGACCTGCGTTACGAGGCGGGATTAAGCAAACAAAATTACGGAGCAGGCTCAACCAGGATCAATTTGTTTAACCTTAGTTTAGCCTATAAGATATTTTAAGGCCTCAACCCAGCCCTCTCTCCCGAGGAGAGGGAGTTTTCACACTATTTATAAAAGTCCTCTCCTTTAGAGAGGATTTAGGAGAGGTCGTTAAGCGTGCTTTATCGCATGGTCTAATGCGGCATTGTGTTTATACCTGAACACAAAGGGGAATATGATAGCTATTACCAATGCATAACCTGCAAAAGTTAGCCATATTCCTTGCCAGTTTTTAGTTTGATCAGCAAGGGTAAAATATTTGTCGATAATTATTCCGCTTGCCAAACTGCCGAATAAGGCTCCAAACCCATTTACCATCATCATAAACAGACCCTGCGCGCTTGCACGGATTTCGGGTGCGGCCTGGGTTTCAACAAATAATGAGCCTGAGATATTGAAGAAATCAAACGCCATGCCGTATACGATGCATGATAATACAATCATCCATAAGCCATCAGCCGGATTGCCGTAAGCAAACAAGCCAAAACGCAATACCCATGCCAGCATACTGAACAGCATTACATACTTGATACCGAACTTGCGTAAAAAGAAGGGTATGGTAAGGATAAATAAAGTTTCGGAAGCTTGCGATATCGACATGATAATTGCCGGATATTTTACGGCTATACTGCTGCCATACGCAGGAATCTTACTGAAATCACCCAAAAAAACGTCGCCGTAGGCATTGGTTAACTGTAATGCTGCACCCAATAACATCGAGAATGCAAAAAATATAGCGAACCGCGGTGTTTTAAAAAGGGTAAATGCCCGCAAACCTAACAGATCTATTGTCGATTTCTTTTCCGGTTTGTTTAACAGCGGCCTGCATTTAGGCAAGGTAAATGCATATAATCCTAAAGCCAAAGCAACGGCCCCGGCAATATAAAATTGATTAGGCGATGATTCGTTATGTGTTAAACTAACTGTCCATAAGGCAACAATAAAGCCCACCGTGCCAAATGTGCGTATTGGCGGATAAACTTTTACCACATCCAGCGGCACATTTTTTAAGGCGCTGTATGCTACCGTGATGGATAACGACAGGGTAGGCATGTAGCAAACCATATTGGCCAGCATCACCCAAAAAAACAGGGTAGGATCTTTAACCATTGGTACGCAAAACAATATTATCCCGCCTAAAATGTGGAGTATCCCGTAAAGCTTTTCGGCATTGATAAATCTATCTGCTACAATACCGGTAAGGGCCGGCATAAATATTGCCGAGATACCCATGGTTGAGAATATAGCCGAAAATTGGGTAGCGGTACCCAGGTTGTTGTCAAACCAATAATGCCCTATTGTGAGCAGCCATGCACCCCAGATGAAAAATTGCATGAAATTCATCAGTATTAAGCGCAACTTGATATTCATATATAATAGCGTATGGTTTTAAAAGACAATGCCAGCTAATTAAAAATGGAAAGTAATTAAATATTTCGGATTTCGGATGTTCGATTTCGGATTTATATTTCTTTTACGTCATTCCGAACTGGCCATTGACCGGCCTTAGTGCGTGCGAAGCAATCTCCTCGCGTTTATATCAGACAAAGCGATTGCTTGCGCGCTATATCCTTGCAAAACCCTTACAATAATGACACGTGAAAAGTAAATCCGAAATCGAACATCCGAAA
>JAICMD010000050.1 GCA_025929405.1 Mucilaginibacter sp.
AAATATTTGCCATTGCTAAAGATAAGGTAATAGCCGTTGATTAATGTTTGGCCAGGTACTCATCAATAGAAAACGACAAGGCCTGATACGACAGGTTATTGTATAGTATTTTGCCGCTGTCATCCACTAAGTAGTAGTTGGGTAATGTAGTTATGTTCCAGTTACTTGCGTTTGGCGAATCATCGCCTTTCAGGTCGGTTATCTGCACATGGTTTAATCCGCTTTTTTTAATACCGTTTAGCCATTTATTACGGTCTGTATCAAACGAAACACTTACTATTCCCACCTTATTGCTATCTGCAGGCTTTACCAGGTTATTAGCCAACCCATATTGTTCATCTATCATCTTCTGGCTTCCTGAGCGCCAAAACGCTACAATAATTATTTTTTTATGCAGATCCTTTATGTTAACCTTTTTGCCGTCGGGCGTTTCGCCGGTAAATGCCGGAGCCAGGCTGCCGGGCATTAGCTTATTGAGTATTTTTAATTTATCATCAATTTGTTTCCCCTCATCGCTGTTTTTAATATCGGGATTTAATTTCTGGTAAATAGCCAAAAATTTGGCGGGATCTTTTTCCATATCCATATTACCCATAGCATGCAAAACGGCTTTGTTGTTAGGATATTTGGCAATAAATTTGGCTAATGTTTCTGTAACAATATTCTCAAGCTTGCCTTGCCATAATTTAACATTGGCTATTATTTGCTGGTAATCCTTATCGGGTAG
This sequence comes from Mucilaginibacter sp., assembly GCA_025929405.1. Lineage (GTDB taxonomy): Bacteria > Bacteroidota > Bacteroidia > Sphingobacteriales > Sphingobacteriaceae > Mucilaginibacter. The sequence continues at coordinate 728 of JAICMD010000050.1, forward strand.
TGTTTGTGCTTTAGGGTCATTCATCCGGGCAATCCAGTTATCGCTTTCTTTTCGGGCATTAAAAAAAATACTATCTGTAAAGCGATGATAAATGCCAAGATCATTTTGGATGGCTGATGACGATTGTATATCAGGATAACCGGCCTTTTCATCATTTTTTATCGCGATATGGTATTTGCCCGGTTCCAGGTAAACTTCATACGGCCCCATCCCCGGGCCGTCTGTTTGTTTATTAAAGGTTATTCTCAAAAAATAATACCCAGGTTGATTTAATAGCTGCTTTGCAATTTCAAATTTTCCTGATTGGATGTTAGCGCCATATATAATTTTATTATTATCAAAAATGCTCGCGGTATAGTCATCCATACCCGGTGCAATGCCGGTAATTTCAATATTTTGAAAATTACAGCCAAAAAGCAGGGCGGTAATAAAAATATAAACAGATTTTTTCATCTGGTTACCGGCTGTGGTATTCGTTTTATAGAATCTTCGCGCGCATCAGTTTGTTTTATAAGTTGTTGCAGCATCCTGCCAACCTGTTTGCCTTCGTCGCTGTTTTTAACGGAGGGAGTTAATTTATTATATAATACATAGTACGGATATGGGTCATTTTGATAATCCATATCGGTTATAATATGTGGTACGATATCATTTTTAGGATATTTTTTAATAAACATATCCATTATGGCAATGTGCAAACCATGCTCGCGGTTACGTGTCGATTCAACCTTTGTAATTATTTCATGGGCTTCGGCATCCGGTAAAAATTTCATGTTAGGATTATTTAATTTAGCTAACCACATATCTTTTTCCTGCCTGTATTTATACATCACACTGTCTTCAAAATTATAATAGGCCGATAGCTTGTTTTGCGTTTTTGAAGTGGTTTTAATATTTAAATAACTGCCTTCATTTTTTGGGATAGTAATAATATAGCTTCCCGGTTCAAGGTAAATTTCGTAATCACGGGGAAATTGTCCGGACATTATTGAGAATGTATAGTAACCACTGGCCGGTAATTGCTGCTGCTTTATTTCAAACTTGCCCGAAGTAATATTTGTTCCAAAAACGTTTTTTCCCGAAAGATCAACAATGTTTATAGTTCCGCCATCCATGCCTGATGCGGTGCCTGACAGGCTAACGTTTTGAAAAGTACAGCCGGTAAAAAACAGTGCTACAACTACAAACCAGCAATATTTCATTGTGATAAGGTTTAGGTGCACTAAAGTAATAGTTTATTTTTGCTTTTTCAATAAATAAGTATTTTAGACTGTTTCTAAATAACTATTTGGCCGATAATAAGCCCCAAGCATTTATATCTTTTGCCATATAATAAATACTTTTGCCAAAATTAATTTTTACATTATAATGAGCGAATTTAAACAAACCTTTAACTCATCGCTGGGCAAAAAGCTTATAATGGCTTTAACAGGCTTGTTTTTGTGTACCTTTTTAATTGTGCACTTAGGCGGTAACTTGTTGTTGTTTTGTGATGATAACGGGTACAGTTTTAATATGTATGCCAACTTTTTAACGCACTTTCCGCCAATAGAAGTTGTTGCTTATATATTGTACCTTGCCATAATAGTGCATGCACTATATGCGCTTATTTTAACAGTTAATAATACAAAAGCGCGCCCGGTTGCCTATGTTGCTCATAATGATGCGCCTGCTTCGTGGTCGTCAAAAAACATGGGATTGCTTGGATCTATCCTGTTATTATTTATAGTAATACACATGGGCGATTTTTGGTACAAATATAAATTTACCCATACGGTAGGTTATAAAGAATACCGTACCAATGTACTTACCAACCAAACAACGGTTAGTGATTTTACCCCGGCCGATCCAACTTTTGAACACTCATCAACTACAGAGGGTGATACAGAAATAATACGCGTAAAAGATTTACATGCACGTGTGGCCAACAGCTTTAGCAATGTTTGGTATGATTTATTTTATGTAATTGCCATGGGCGCAGTTGCCTTTCACCTGTTGCATGGTTTTCAAAGCGCTTTCCAAACGTTGGGGTGGCGCCACCGGAAATATACACCTATAGTTAAGTTTATAGGCACCTGGTTTTTTGGGGTGATAATTCCGTTAGGTTTTGCCCTGATGCCGATAGTTTATTATTTAAAAAGTTTAGGTAGATAGAATCAAGACGTAAGAATCAAGATTCAAGACAAATATTAAAACAGAAAGAATTAAAGTCAAATAATCATCTTGATTCTTGACTCTTGGTTCTTGCCTCTAATATAAAGAACATGAGTTTAGACGCTAAAATTCCTGCCGGCCCATTAGCCGAAAAATGGAGCAAGCATAAATTTAACTTAAAGCTGGTTAACCCGGCCAACAAACGTAAATACGATGTTATAGTTGTAGGTACGGGTTTGGCAGGTGCATCAGCAGCGGCATCATTGGCCGAACTGGGTTATAATGTTAAAGCATTTTGTTTTCAGGATAGCCCGCGCCGTGCACACTCCATTGCTGCACAAGGTGGTATAAATGCTGCTAAAAACTATCAAAATGATGGCGATAGCGTGTACCGCTTGTTTTATGATACCATAAAAGGCGGCGATTACCGCGCACGCGAAGGCAACGTTTACCGTTTGGCCGAAGTATCAGTAAATATTATTGACCAGTGCGTGGCGCAAGGTGTTCCTTTTGCACGCGAATACGGCGGCTTGCTTGATAACCGTTCTTTTGGTGGCTCGCAGGTATCACGTACATTTTATGCCCGTGGCCAAACCGGGCAGCAATTGCTGTTAGGAGCTTATTCGGCATTAAACCGCCAAATACACTTAGGTAAGGTTAAAATGTACACCCGTACCGAAATGCTGGATGTAGTAACTATTGACGGCCATGCCAAAGGTATTATAACCCGTAACTTAATAAACGGAAATATTGAAACCCATAGCGGGCATGCCGTATTATTATGTACAGGCGGTTATGGTAACGTATTCTATTTATCAACCAATGCAGCAGGTTCAAATGTAACTGCTGCCTGGCGGGCACATAAAAGAGGCGCATTTTTTGCCAACCCTTGCTATACTCAAATTCACCCAACCTGTATCCCGGTAACCGGCGATCATCAGTCAAAATTAACGCTGATGTCGGAATCATTGCGTAATGATGGCCGCGTTTGGGCACCAAAAACACAGGAAGTTGCTGAAAAACTGCGTACCAAACAACTAACTGCAGCTCAGGTTAAAGAAGAGGACCGTGATTACTTTTTGGAAAGAAAGTATCCATCATTTGGTAACCTTGTTCCGCGCGATGTGGCATCACGTAACGCGAAGGAAATGGTTGATGACGGCCGCGGTGTAGGGGGATCAGGTATTGCCGTATTTCTTGACTTTGCTGACGCGATTAAACGTTTGGGCAAAGAAGCTGTATCTGCAAAATATGGTAACCTGTTTGATATGTATTATCAGATTACCAATGAGGATCCATATACCCAGCCAATGCGTATTTACCCGGCGGTGCACTATACTATGGGCGGCCTTTGGGTTGACTATAACTTAATGACCACAGTACCCGGTTTATATGCTTTGGGCGAGTGTAACTTCTCCGACCACGGCGCAAACCGCTTAGGTGCATCTGCATTAATGCAGGGTTTGGCCGATGGTTACTTTGTTATCCCATACACTTTAGGCGATTATCTGGCTTCTATTGGCCCAAAACCGGTTGATAAAAATAATCCTGCTTTTGCACAAACTAAACAAGAGGTAGTTGAACGTATTAACAAGTTATTGGCGCTAAAAGGCACCAAAACTGTTAACGAATATCACCGCGATCTTGGTCATATTATGTGGGAGTATTGTGGTATGGCGCGTACCGCCGAAGGCTTGACAAAAGCTAAAGGGTTGATACAGGAACTTAGGGCCGATTTCTGGAAGAACGCTATTGTAGTGGGTCAAAACGAAGAGGTTAACCCTGCGCTTGAAAAAGCCGGACGCGTGGCTGACTTCCTGGAGCTTGGCGAACTGATGGTTGATGACGCTTTAATGCGTAATGAATCATGCGGCGGCCACTTCCGGTTAGAATCGCAAACGCCTGAAGGTGAAGCATTGCGTGATGACGAAAACTTTGCATTTGTAAGCGCCTGGGAATATAAAGGCGATAACCAGCCCGAAGTATTGAATAAAGAGAAACTCGAATTTGAATTTGTTCATTTAACACAACGTAGTTATAAATAATATGGTGAGTAGTGAATAGTTAATAGCGAGTAATACTCACCACTGATCATTCACCACTGACCACTTAACCACTCACGATATGAGTACTGGAAATATGAACTTTACACTAAAGGTGTGGAGACAAAAAGATGCCAATTCAAGCGGCAAAATGGTGACTTACCCGGCTGAGAATATTTCGCCGGATATGTCGTTCCTTGAAATGCTGGACGTGGTAAATGAAAGCCTTATCCATAAAGGAGAAGAACCTATACATTTTGACCATGATTGCCGCGAAGGTATTTGCGGTATGTGTTCGTTATATATCAATGGCCGCCCGCATGGGCCAAAACGTGCCATTACCACCTGCCAACTGCACATGCGCAGCTTTAATGATGGCGAAACCATTACTATTGAGCCTTGGCGCGCGGCTGCCTTCCCGGTTATAAAGGATTTGGCGGTTGACCGTTCGGCGTTTGACCGTATACAGCAGTCGGGCGGTTTTGTATCGGTAAATACCGGTGGCGTGCCTGATGCTAACATCATTCCTATCCCTAAAGTTATTGCCGACGAGGCCTTTAACTCTGCCACCTGTATAGGTTGCGGTGCTTGCGTTGCAGCATGTAAAAATGCTTCGGCTATGCTGTTTGTATCTGCTAAGGTATCGCAATTAGGCATGTTACCACAGGGCCAGCCCGAGCGGTGGAGCCGTGTACAGGCTATGGTAGCACAAATGGACGAGGAAGGCTTTGGTAACTGTACCAACACCGGTGCCTGCGAGGCCGAATGCCCTAAAGAGATAAGCCTGCTTAATATATCCCGCATGAACAATGATTATTTCAGCGCCAAACTTTTCCGCGAAGAAAAAGTGCATGATCACGGTGCCAGCGGAGGCGAATAAAAGCTTTACATAAGAACAATTGGATTGGCCCGGGGAATGTTTTCCGGGCCTTTTTTATGTATGTAGTTGCACACTACAGCATATTATCCGTTTATTACTTTAGCTTTCAGGTTTTCATACTCTTCAGTACTGATGGCATTGCTGGCATGTAATGCGGCAAGCTTTTGAAGTTCATCAGCAGTTGAAGTTTCGGTAATGTTTTGTTTTTGCGTTAATGATTGCATTAATGCAGCGTCTTTTGCTTCAGCATCCAATGTTTTGGATGATAATACAATGAGCAATCCAATAACAGATAAAAACAGGCCTAAAAAAAAGCCCCCAACGGCGCCAACTTTACGTTTTGAGCCTATTACAGCACATACGATGGCCATAATGAATAAGAAGAAAATAACTGATCCCATAGTGATTAAGTTTGGTTTACTAAAACCATTCACTTTGCATCACAAAAGCAAATCCTACTAAATAACGGGCAAATAGCAACAGGAAGTCGAGATGTTTTAGCAAATCAGTATCCAACCTACTGTACCGGTAAAATAATTGTCTGTTTATTAAGCATTAAACAAATCTTTAAAGAAAAAAACTTAACAATTGCGAAAGCGGCATAAACTTTGCGCTTACCCATCTGCTTTGTTAAGGCAATATGCAGTAGCAATAATTATAGTTTATTAGTGAACAGATAAAAATACAAGCCCCCTATGAAAAATATTTGCAAGCCGCTAAACATCTTTTATATTATATTATTTGCTTTTTCCGTATCCAGTTGTCAAAAATCTTCTTTGGGGCCGTCGCAGCATGGTAAAGATACTCCGGTTATAGTGATATTAGGGTCCTCTACCGCAGCGGGTGTTGGTGCAAACCCGATAGACTCTTCCTGGGTTAATATTGTTAAATCTACAGTTAATGCTACAAGCACAAAGGCAAGTTTTATAAATTTAGCAGTTCCTGATTTTACTACCTATCATATAATGCCCAATGGATTTACGCATCCGGATCGTCCTGCTCCTGATACAGCAAAAAACATTACAAAGGCATTATATTATAAGCCTGATTTAGTAATAATCAATTTACCTACTAACGATATAGCCCTCGGTTATAGTGATGATGAGAGTTTAAGTAACTATCAAAAACTAACATCCATGCTTGATTCGGCCCAAGTACAGTATATTATTTTTAGTACACAACCCCGCAACTTTACCGATGCTAATCAGCGGGCCAGGCTTAACACTTTTAATAATGCACTCATTAGTAAGTATACCTTTAAGGTGAACAATTTTTTGGATCAGCTTAGTACACCCACTTTTGAGATTAAAGACATTTATTCAGCCGGTGATGGCATACACTTAAACAATGCGGGGCACAAAATAATTGCAAACGCAACGCTTAAACATCCCATATTTATGAGTATTGTTCAATAAGGCTTAGTACAATTTACTGTTATTATTATTGCTTATTAAAAAATAGTTTCTGTTCGGAAGAAGCATTGGCATTTGTTTCGGTGTAATAAAGCTGCAAATCGGTATTGGTTATTACAGGTACATCAAAACCATTGGCATAATCAACATAATTGGTGCCGGTAATAAAAAGCTTATTACTACTGCCAATCTTCCATATTCCATTGTGTGGGGTGTTAGAAACGGTAATATTCAAAGTTCCGTCTGAATTGAATTGGAAAAAATCTGCTGATGTAAATCGTGTAGTATCTTTATGGTTTGTTCCCAATTCGGTATAACTGCCTGTAGCCATTTTTAGCGTCCATTTCCCGATTAATCTTTGCTGAATGTTTGGCGTAGTCTGCGCTTTTTTACAGCTTGATAAAAGCACAGCGCTTATAGTAAGGAATAACCCGGCAATAGATAAAAATTTTTTCACCATTAAATTTTAAGACATGATAAGTGCCCTAAATTTAAGTGCTTTTTATTAAATAAGTTATTAAACAGGCACTTATTATAATAAGCAATATAACCAATGTATATAACAATCCGCCTGATTGATGAAACTCATTATTATTAAGTTGCTTTTCAACCCGGCGATAGCGAAAAAGCGCTAATAACAAACTCAGCGCACCGGTAATAACCAGCAAAGTGCCAATCGGTGCCGAATAGCCATATTGCTGCACATGCGCCGGGTTGCCCAATACCAGGCTTATCTGCTTTACAAAAAGCGAGAATTTTACTACCACAAAGCCAAAGGCCATGATGCCTATGCCGGTACGTACCCAAGCAAGTAAGGTACGTTCGTTAGCTAAATGATCAGACGCATTTTGCTTTTTTATTTTTTCCAGATCAGTGTTTGAATTCATGTTATTGGAGATTTAAAATGGTTGTCATAAATCCTGCCAAAAAAAATACCCGGTATAATGTACCGGGTATTAAAAGTATAGTTATAATGCTGTTATTTTACAGCAGCAATTTTAGCGCCTATCCTAAAAAAGTCAAAGTCGGCATAGCCACCGGTTGTTTTGGTTGAATAATTAAACAGCCCAAAACGGTAGCCCATAAAATGCGGAAGTGTATAAGCCATTTTTAATTCAGACCCAATAGCTACCCATGTTTTGCCGTCAAGACTGTAGTAAAAATGCCCCTTATCGGTTTTGTCTTTAAAATCGCATGAGGCTTTAAGGTAAACGGTTTTTTGATTAAACGGTACATTTGCCACCTCAATAGCGTTACCCGAATCAGCATTCACCATTACAATTGATTTGCTTGCACCATCAGCCTTTACGCCTACCCAGCCATATTTTTTTTGCAGCAATAAAAGGCCGGCACGGTCGCCGTCCTTCATGTTTGATACATCTAAAGCAGTAGTCCCCTCGCTTTCGGGGCCGAAAGTACGTTGGGTTAAGGTGTTACGGGCCTGTAATATATTGCTGTCAATACGGCCGGTAGTTAACCTTAAAAATCCCGGGCGTTGGGTTAATGACCATAATTTATTATCTGGATTGTGGTTCCATTGCCATACCAGTGGCAAGGTAGCGTTAGCGCTGCGGCGCGTAAACTCATCAGAGTTAACAATGCCTGGTATTAATCCTTTGCTTGCAGGCAGGTCAATCTCACTCGGTGCTTTACCATCAACACCAATAACCGGCCATCCGTCCACCCATTTCATCGGTATCATATATGGAATACGACCCACTGCCCCATGATCTTGAAACAGGTAGGCGTACCAATCGCCTTTAGGCGTACTCACCATGCCACCTTGCGCTATACCCTGGTCATGAAAAGCTATTTTACCCTCGTACGGACCCATGATATTATCGGCACGATGTATGAGTACCTGGCGCATATCACCAGTAGGCCAGTTTATATTATAAAGGTAATATTTGCCATTCACTTTAAACATCTGCGAACCTTCGGCAGCCAAACCGCGTGTGCCTACAGGCAGGGCAGCGTTTTCAATTAATGTTTTGGTAGTACCCTCTTTAAGTCCAGATAGATCATCCTTTAACTCTGATATCATAATTTTACCGGCACCATATATCAAGTAAACTTTGCCGTCATCATCAAAAAACAGGGAATGATCATGTAATGATGGCTTAAACGATATTTCTTTCCAGGGTTCCTTCTCAATATTTTTTGTAGAATAGATATAAGTTTTGCCGGTTGTACTTGAAAACACTGATACATAAAAAGTTCCATTATGATAACGCAAGCTGCTTGCCCATGAACCTTTACCATAAGCATTTTTGCCGTTAACCAAATTCAGGGCATCATTGTTATCGTCCAATGTATTGTAAGCATAGCTAACAAGCTCCCAGTTTACAAGATCCTTTGATTTCATGATAGGCAAACCGGGACTCATGTGCATGGTGGTGCTGCTCATATAATAAGTATCGCCTACCCTGATCATTGAAAGATCGGGTACGTCGGCCCAGATTATTGGGTTTTTTGCTTTTTGAGCTGTCAGCAGGCCGGGTAAGCATGTTATTGCAATGGCAAAGACTAACGAGGTTAAATATTTTTTCATAAATTTTATAGTTATTATTTTATATCTACTTTCCAGTGATCAGAAATAGCTTTTAATTCATCTTTAGTAAGATAGGTTACTGCACCATGTTTAGGGCTGGCAAAATTAGTTGTTTTCATTACTCCCTCATTAAAATGCCCCAGGTTGTTAAAGTTCACAAAGTCGGTAGTTTCGCTAAAGCCCATGTTGCTTGGGCGGGCACCATACACATCATACATTAAAACATAAGTATTGGTACCTATGCGCTTAAACAGGTTAGGTGCTTCTGTTGATACTTTTTCCGGATCGATACGCTTCTCTCTATCTGCTTTAAAACCGGTGTTAATATTATCAGATACCGCTTGCCATACTTTAGCATCGCCCACAAAAAACATGTGATACTTATCACCCACTTTGGTTATGTCGGCATCTATACCTCCAATTTCTGTAACGCGTTGAGGTACAGTTTCCAGTTTGGTAAAATCATCATTTGCGTATGAGTAGTAAATACCCGCGTTTTTATTATTGTAGCGAATGGTAAAATACACCATCATTTTTTTCTTAGCCGCATCATAAATGGTTTCGGGCGCCCATGAGCAATCAATATCCCCAAGCTCAGGGAATGCCTTATCAGTGCGGAAATCAGAGTGCGTCCAGTGTATTAGGTCGTATGATTTCATTAACACCAGAGCGCGGTTATTACCCCAGCCATATTTTTCCTGCGGGCGTTCCCATTCGGTATCCCTAAAACCTGCGCGTTTGCCAAAAATATGCAGATCAGTCATTGCCAGATAAAAGGCGCCATCCGGACCTCGGGTAATGTGTGGGTCGCGTACACCTTTTTGTTCAGCCAGGTCCGATCCTATAAAAATTGGCTGGCCATTGTTTATATCGGTAAAGGTATAACCATCACGACTTGCGGCTAAATAAGCGGATTGGTTTTGATCTTTAAAGTAAACCAGCAGGTAGCCTGACAGGTCCTTTTCATTAAATTTCTTTTTTGGCTTATCCAGCTTTTTAACAATTTCAATACCTGTTGGGGCAGCAACGGGCGCTGCACTTGCAGCAGTTTGATTGCCTTGTGCAAAACTATTGTTTGCAATATTTATTGCCGCCCCTAAAAGCAACAGCTTAATATATTTTGATAACATTTATAATATGTTTATTATTTAAAAAGCAATTGGCTAAACAGATACAGGTCGTTGTTCCATACAACGGGTTTGTGACCGCCCGAATCAATATGCCAGATGTGTTTGATATCATGTTCCTTTAAATACTTATGCACACCACGGCTCACAGTTATTAAACCATCCTGATCGCCTACTGATACCCAAAGCAATTTTAATTTTTTAGCACCTTCAATATCCGGTACTATTTTATCAGGGGGAAGAGTATTGGGCGCTGATGAAAAGCCGCCCACGTAGGCAAATTTATCAGTATTAGCCAAACCGAAATTTAAGGATTGTCCACCACCCATTGAAAGGCCGGCTAATGCGCGATGCTCACGGTCGTCTTTCACCGGGTAGTTTGCTGCCATAAAGGGTATAATGCTTCCTATAAGGTCTTTATCAAATTCACCAAACGCAGCAGATCCGGCATAAATATTTTTAGGGATACGGTCGTCTTTTTGCGCACGTCCGTTAGGCATCACCACTATCATAGGCACTATCTTTTTATCAGCATATAAATTGTCTAATACCTCATGCGCTGCGTCTTCGGAGGTCCATTCTCTGTGGTCGCCGCCTATGCCATGCAATAAATATAACACAGGATATTTTTTATTTTTATCATATCCCGGTGGGGTATAAACCGACATTTTGCGCTTGGTGCCCAAGCTTTTTGAATCGTAAGTTACGGTATCAACTTTACCATGGGCAATGCCCTGGCGCGGTTTGTCGTACCCTTCGGGTGCATGTGGGAAAGCCGGTTTTTCGTCTTCCTGCAAAACAATTCCCTGGCCCTGAATACGCGGTTCCTGGGCAAAGGCAGCATTTGCCGAAATGCCTAAAAGTAAGGCAAAACTTAAACGCAGTGCTGTTGCTGCTAATTTGATGTCATTTTTCATTTTGTGTTTAATTTTCAGGAGTATTTTAATGGTAAATAATTTAGGTTGCAGGGATGGTTAATCGCCGCGTCAAATATAATGTCAAATTAACATTTGTTTTTTTAATAAAGTGCAATACAACTAAATTTTTTACATTGGATTAAATGGCAGCACTTTTTATTTTACCCTCCCTGTAATGTAACAATACTATTGTGCCTCAAATTTGTTATAAAAACCCGCTTTAAACCAATAAACATTAACTAAACTATTTGTAATTTGCTACGCTATGCAGCGTCTGATAAATTGCCTGTCGGCCTGCTATGTTTATGAGCCTGAGCAGTATGCAAATTTTAGTAATTGAGGATGATGTGCGCGTTGCGGACTTGATAAAAAGAGTGCTTGAAGAGCAGGGTTTTGGGGTTACCCTCGCCTACGATGGCGCATCGGGTAAAAAACTGGCCCTTGCCAATACATACGACCTTTTAATTACCGATGTGATATTACCCAACCTAAACGGCCTTGAACTAAGCAAGGAAATGCGCCTGCTAAAACCAGATATGCCCATACTAATGCTTACTGCTTTAGGTACCACTGATGATAAGGTAGAAGGTTTTGATGCGGGTGCCGATGACTACCTGACCAAGCCCTTTGAAATGCGCGAACTTTTGGCCCGCATTAAGGCATTGTTAAAACGCAGCCATGCCGGCGCAGGCGGGTCGGCAAATACATTGCGCTACAATGGGCTTGAAATGAACCTGCAAACCAAAAATGTAACCCGGCAAGGCATAACGGTTAACCTTACCCCTAAAGAGTTTAAACTACTGGAGTTTATGCTTAAAAACCCCGAGCGCGTATTAACCCGTACCGAAATTGCCGAGAACGTTTGGGATACTCATTTTGACACCGGTACTAATTTTATTGATGTATATATTAATTACCTGCGTAAAAAAATTGATAAGGATTTTGATACCAAGCTTATCCATACACGGTCAGGCATGGGCTTTATACTCAAATCAGAATGAAAATAAGGAACCGCCTTACTTTATTGTTTACATTAATAAATGCTACCATCCTGCTCACATTTGCTACCCTGATATATATAGCCGCCAAACAAACGCGGGAGAAGGAATTTTATAACACGCTTAAAAAAGAAGCTATAACCAAGGCCAACCTGTTTTTAAAGGCAAAGGTTGATACTGCCATTCTGGAAAGTATTTACAAAAACAATCGCTCGGTACTTAACGAGGTGCAGGTTGCCATTTACGATACCACGTATAAGCTTTTGTATCATGATGATATTGACGTGGATATGGTAAAAGAAACCCGGCAGATGCTGAACAATGTAAAGACAAAAAAGAAAATAGATTTTTATATCGGCAAATCGCAGGTGGTTGGGTTATTATTCCCATACGAAGGTAATAATTATGTACTAACCGCTGTAGCTTATGATGAGGTAGGCTATGCTAAATTGCGTAGTTTGTTGCGCAACAGTATTGTTGTATTTATAATCTCTATCATAGTAATTTATCTTGCCGGGCGTTACTTTTCGCATAAGGCTTTTCAGCCGGTGGTTGAAATGACGGAAAAGGCCAATAGCATATCCGCTACAAATCTTGACCTTAGGTTAAAGCCCGGCGGTAATAAGGACGAGTTATCTGAACTGGCTAAAACCTTTAACGAGATGCTTAACCGGTTGGAAAACTCCTTCAATTCACAAAAAAACTTCGTGTCGGATATCTCGCACGAACTGCGTACGCCTCTTGCTGCCCTGATAACAGAACTGGAACTATCGGCCGATAAAAAAAGAACTGTTGAAGAGTACAGGAGCGCAATTAACAATGCACTCGATGATGCGCAAAGGCTGGCAAGGCTCTCAACCAGCTTGCTTGATTTGGCTAAGGCCAGTTATGATCCGTCAGAAATTGCTTTCAGGGAAGTCAGGATGGACGAAATTTTAATGGAGGCCCTGCAACAAATACAAAAAAGCAACCCCCACTATAATATGGCTATAAACTTTGCAACTGATTTTGACAGTGATAAGCAGATATCCATAACAGGCAATGAATATCTTTTAAAAGTGGCCTTTGCCAATTTGTTTGAGAACGGGTGCAAATTCTCTGCCGACCGTACCTGCCGTGTTGATGTGGCCGCTAAAGCGCGCCAACTTATTTTGCGTTTTACCGATAATGGTATTGGTATTCATGAAACGGATATTAACCACATATTTACACCATTTTATCGCGGTAAAAACAAAGGTTATGCCTACGGTAATGGCATCGGTTTAAGCCTTACCAAAAAAATAGTTGAACTGCATAAAGGTTCAATTGAAGTGATACCCAATAAAAGTGGCGGAACAATATTTGAACTGTCTTTTTCAAGATAATCTCCTGAAAAATATGATCTTTCTAATAAAATTCTAATGATTTTCTATAAAGTCTCTAATCCCCAATAATATTTATAGAATTACTTTTGCATCCACCTAAGTTATTTGGACTTTTTAATGCAAAAAAGCTATTTATTATTGTTTTTGTTACTGGCGGCGCCGCGCGCTTTTACTCAAACACGTTACACACTTCAACAGGCACTTCGCGAGTCACGTACAAATAACCTGCAGCTTAAAGCGCAGCGCTTTGACGCGTCCATAACTTCTGCCGATGAAATTACGGCCAAACTAAGGCCAAACCCTACATTGGGTTTTAGCTATTCGCCCTCTGCAGGTTCATTTGCGGGAATAAACACACAGGCTAACATACAGGTTGGTAAGGTTTTTCAATTGCCATCAACCCGCCAAAGTAAAATTAATCTGGCCGAGCAAAGCACTACGCTTGCGCAAAAAAATTATACCGAAGCCGAGCGTAATGTTTTCCAGGATGTGGCCCTAAGCTGGCTGGATGTATGGTCGGCACAAAAGCAGTTGGAAATTGTACGCATGGCCAAGGTTAACCTGGACAGTATTGTACTGATCAACAAATCGCGGTTAAAAAATGAGGTTATCACTACTACCGATTTTAACCGTACCGCTTTGCTTGCCAGCCAGTACGAGCTTCAGCTAAAATCGTTAGAGCAGGATTTGCGCAACCAACAGGCTGATTTTAAATTTATGCTGGGGACTAATGACGAGATAAGCATTGATGACAGCGATGACCTGAACTATGATAACCTGCCTGATTTTAATACCCTGCTAAAAGATGCAACCGAAAACCGCAGTGATGTACTGGCAGCAAAGTCATTAATTGAAGTGGCCAACGCCAATATAAATCTGCAACGGTCGTTAGCCAACCCACAGCCCGAATTGGGGGTACTTTACAGCCCGCAAAACAGTGTACACTATTACGGCGTATTTGGCGGTATTGATATTCCTGTTTTTTCGCGAAACCAGGGCGAGATCAAAAAATCAGAATATATTAAACAGCAGGCCGAACAAAACCTGGCTACCGCAGATATCAGGTTAAAAAAGGAAC
>JAICMD010000098.1 GCA_025929405.1 Mucilaginibacter sp.
ACATCAACTGTAAAATTGCAAGTTGCAGGCACCACATTATGCTGCGACCCGGCATTGATAACCGTTACTGACATTTTTACTGCGCCAAACAACGCCGATTCTTTAGGAAAACGATAGATACGGAACCACTCAATATCCCTCATGGCTTTATAAATAGCGTTATCGCCTTCGTCTCGGGCGGCATGGCCCGCTGCGCCGGTTACTACGCAATCCAGCACCATAAGGCCGCGTTCGGCAATGGCAAGGTTCATTTGGGTAGGCTCACCAACTATGGCAAAATCTATCGGGTGCAATTCAGGAATAACGGTTTCAATACCATTTACGCCCGATATTTCTTCTTCAGCAGTAGCAGCCAAACAAAAGTTATATTTCAGGTCGGGTTGCTCATAAAAATATAAAAACGTAGCTATAAGCGATACCAGGCAGCCCCCGGCATCATTACTGCCAAGTCCATAAAGTTTGCCGTCTTCAACTTTGGCATCGTAAGGGTCGCGGGTATAGCCTGTATTTGGCTTTACTGTATCATGGTGCGAGTTAAGCAGTATGGTTGGCTTATGGGCATTAAAATGCTTGTTATAAGCCCATAAGTTATTGCCTTTACGTTGCGGTTTTATGCCATGCGTATGGAAAAACTGTTCCAGCAGATTGGCCGTACGGTCTTCTTCCTTACTGAAAGATGGCGTAGCTATCAATTGCTGCAACAGTGTAAGCGCCTGTTGGTATAAAGCGGTGGTATCGGTCATGATGGTAAAAATAGGGATTTTAAAATTATCCTATTTAAAAATGGTAAAAGCTGTAGATTGCACTTATAAACCTGTGATGATGAAGATCAAAAATTTATTTACCATTGCCTTGATGTGTCTTGCCGGGCCAATTACTGCTCAGCCAAAACAAGCTGCACCTGCTAATCAAACTATCCGTCAATATCTTTCAGGTACCGACAAAGACCATACCGTTAACTGGGATTTTTATTGTACCGGCGGTCGCAAAAGCGGGCAATGGACAACCATCCCCGTACCATCAAACTGGGAGTTTCAGGGTTTTGGTGGTTATAACTATGGGCACGACAAAAATAAACATGATGAGGAGGGTTTGTACAAACATCAGTTTAAACTGGGCGGCAATGCGCTGCATAAACGCGTGTTCATTGTATTTGAAGGCTCAATGACGGACACCGAAGTTAAAATAAACGGACAGGTAGCCGGGCCAGTTCATCAGGGTGCTTTTTATAGGTTTAAATATGATATTACCAATTTGGTTAAGGTTAACACTGATAACCTGCTTGAGGTAAAGGTTAGCAAAATGTCGGCTGATGCTTCGGTGAACCGCGCCGAGCGCAATGGTGATTTTTGGGTATTTGGCGGCATATTCCGCCCTGTATATTTAGAGATAGTTCCCGAAACTTATATTGACCGTGTGGCTATTGATGCCAAAGCCAACGGACAGCTAAGGCTTGACGTTTTTAATAAAAATATTGTCGCAGCCCAGATTATCCAGGCCGAAGTGCAAACCTTAAAAGGTGTACGCGTAGGCGAACCATTTACTATAAAACCCAAAGGCGACAGTAGCACACTGCAACATAACTTTAAAAATATTGCCGTCTGGAACCCGGAGCAGCCAAACTTGTACAACATGGTTATTGCTATTAAATCGGGCAATAAAATCGTTCATCAAATAACGCAGCGGTTTGGTTTCCGTACGGTTGAACTGCGCAAAGGCGACGGTATTTATGTAAACAATAAAAGGGTGATATTTAAAGGCGTTTGTCATCATTCCGAGTGGCCCGAATCTGGCCGTGCATTGAGTAAAGCTATTGACCTGATGGATATCAAAATGATTAAAGACATGAACATGAATGCGGTGAGGATGTCGCATTATCCGCCCGATCAAAGTTTTTTGGATGTTTGCGATTCGCTGGGCCTTTTTGTGCTGGATGAATTAACCGGCTGGCAGGCAAAGTATGATAATAGCATTGGCCACAAACTGGTTAAAGAAATGTTGGTGCGCGATGTTAACCACCCCAGCATAATACTTTGGGATAACGGTAACGAAGGCGGCTTTAACCGTGACCTGGATAAAGATTATGGAATGTACGATCCACAAAAGCGTACAGTGATACATCCCTGGGAACATTTTAACAATACCGATACCAAGCATTATCCGGTTTATAACTACGTCGCTAACAATAATATATATGGCACCGATGTATTTTTCCCTACCGAATTTATGCATGGCCTGTATGATGGTGGGCATGGCGCCGGGTTAGATGATTTTTGGAACCTGATGATGAGCAACCCACGTAATGCAGGTGGATTTTTATGGGTATATGCCGATGCTGCTATTGTACGAACCGATAAGAATAATATTTTGGATGCCGATGGCAATCATGGCCCCGACGGCATTGTTGGCCCGCACCGCGAAAAAGAAGCCAGTTATTATACCATTAAAGAGATTTGGTCGCCGGTATATATCAGCAGCAATACCCTACCTAAAAACTTTGATGGCAGTTTACCTATCGAGAACCGTTACTTGTACACCAACTTAAACAAATGCAGTTTTAGCTGGAAATTGGTCAGCTTTGCATCGCCACAAAGCAAAACTACGTTACCAACCGTTAACGCATCGGGTATTGTAAAAGCTTATCGGTTAGCTCCGGGTGAAACGGGCAGTCTTAAAATAAACCTTCCGGCAAATTGGCGCAAAAGCGATGCCTTATGGCTTACGGTTTATGACGCTGCAGGCAAGAAGATTGTTAAACGGAGTTGGCCAATAACAAGTACACAAACCATTTCGGCTAAATATACTGCCGGCACTTCATCGGCCGAAAGCACGTTAAAAGAAGAATATAATCAATTGATAGTAAGCTGCGACGGCATCAGTTATTATTTTAGCACAGCAACGGGCTATTTGCAAAAAGTAAAGAGTGCAACGGGTGATATTTCCTTATCAGACGGACCGATGTTAGCAGGGGCTACTCCACAGTTTAAAGAGATCAGGAAATCTGTATCGGGCCGTAGTCAGGTTATTGAATCTGTATATGCTGATGCCAACTTTAAAATAAAATGGACGTTTACGCCCGGCAAACCCGCCCAATTACAATATGGCTACCTGCCACGTGGTGAGGCCGATTTTTATGGCATCACTTTTAACTATCCTGAACAAAATATTACCGGCATGAAATGGCTGGGCGATGGCCCATATCGCGTTTGGAAAAACCGGTTAAAAGGCGGCACATTAAATGTTTGGCAAAAAGATTACAACAATACCATTACGGGCGAAAGCTGGATATATCCGGAATTTAAGGGTTATCATGCCAATATGTATTGGGTTACCATACAAACTAAGGAACATCCTTTTACCATTTATACTGAAGATAAAAATATCTATCTGCAAATGTTAAAGGCGCCAAAACCAGTTGGAGCGTCAAATGATAATACCAGTCCGCCGTTTCCTGATGGTAATTTGGGTTTCATGACTGCTATTCCGGCAATCGGTACAAAATTTAACCCTGCACGGGATATGGGGCCGCAAAGCCAAAAGAATGTGCAGTTAAATACAACGCCTGTAGCGGGCACTTTATGGTTTGATTTTAGGTAAAAAGCTATTGTCAATGCTGAGTGTAGCGAGGGATGACAATAGCTTTAAGTGCACTATCATGGTGAGTCCTGTCGAACCATAATGGCAAAGACTCTACCTCTTCGACAAGCTCAATGGTCACATTCCTACCCAAACAGGCCCTTATCCTCTTCAATAAAATGTGGTCGCCGTAAATTAAGACCTAATTTCTGGTTAAATTGTTCCGATACATAATCGGCCAGTTTGGGCGAGTACCGCTCGTCATGCTGGTGCATAAAAAACCAAACAGATTGAAGGCCCATATCCCGCCATTGTTTAATGCGGTCTATCCATTCATCAACACGCGCATAATCTGTGGGATGCAGGCCATTGCCTACAAAGCGGATAAACGCATGCGGCGTTGGCAGGTGCATGTGCACACAATCTCGGCGACCCGTAGCGTCAGTAATTACTGCCCCAAGCTTTAGCTGCTTTAATAAATTAAATACATTTTCGCGTACCTCGGGCACCGCAAACCAATCCTTGTGCCGCAGCTCTACATATACAGGTATATCAATGGGTAACTGCTCCAGGTAGGCCTTTAACTCGGGGAAGCTTTTGGGTGTAAAGTTATCGCTTAACTGCAAAAACAGCGGCCCCAGCTTATCGCCGAAGGCTAAGATGCCATTGTAGAATTGCGTTGTAGCTTCCTCAGCATTTTTAAGCCGGCGTATATGGCTTATGCTTTGCGAAAACTTGGGGCAAAATTTAAAATCAGGACGCACATCAGCCTTTTGTTTCCATTTGGCTATGGTTTCGGGCGGATAGGTATTGTAAAAGGTGGCATTCAGCTCAATGCAATCAAAGTGCTTTACATACTCATCTAAAAAGTTGGCATCCTTTGTTTTTGGTGGATATATCTGCCCCACCCATTCCTTACGGCCCCATTTGGCGCAGCCTACATGTACCAGTAAGGGGTTGTTGTTTTTTGCGGCGCGCAGCGTTTCAATGGTTATTTCAGGATCAGGCGGAAGCGTAAAATCAACCACCGGCAGTTCTTCAGGTTTTACCCGGCCAAATTCCATAAGTAAGTAGTTATATGAGGCAAGATAAATATTTGATTATATATATTCCAAGATTATAACATCGTCCACTTATCGCCATCGATGATGTTTTTTTACTTTAAAATTCACATCTGCTAAGTTATAACCCTACCCGTTCCTCAAATCCTGCTCCTCCGGATTTAAAATATACTCAAAATTCTCATACCCGTTATGGAATATAAACTTTAAGCGGCTTTTGGGTATGGTAATGTCTAATGACAAGGCTGCTAAAGTTTGCGGCAGGTTATCTTTAATCAATTTCAGATCGGTTACATGGGGCATGTCTATATAAATATCATCGCCTGCGGATTTAACCGTCCATCCTTTAAGGTTTGCTTCTTGTAATATCTCCAACCATTTTTGCTGATATGTGTTCATAATATTTATTCGTTTTTTATACAATGAAAAATCACGCACGATGGTTTGTGTAGAGGGTTAATTTAAAGTCATTTTAAAATAAGGTTTATAAGTTTTTGCAGATATTCATCTGCTATATGTAGCAGAAGTAATACATTTGTCGCGTTAAAATGGATAGTAGTACATCAACATCTCAACCTATTGTACGTAAAGGGTTAAAAAAACGCCTTACAAACTTCTTTGTCAGACTTTATCAAATACATCTGTTCATACTTCGTTTTTTTAAGGAAGCATTTGTACCGCCCTTTGAGCTAAAGGAAATTATGAACCAGTGTTACCAGGTTGGTGTACGCTCGTTCACATTAATATCGTTAACGGGCTTTATTGTGGGGCTTATTTTTACCAAGCAATCGCGTCCGTCGTTATCCGAGTTTGGGGCAACCTCATGGCTGCCTTCGCTGGTATCAATAGCTATTATGCGTGCATTGGCGCCGTTGGTTACTGCCTTAATAGCCGCCGGTAAAGTAGGCTCAAGCATTGGGGCCGAGTTAGGCTCAATGCGCGTTACCGAGCAGATTGATGCCATGGAAGTATCGGGCACCAAGCCGTTTAAATTTTTGGTATGCACACGTGTATTGGCTACCACCATTGCCATACCTATTTTGGCAACTTATACCGGTTTCATTGCACTTTTAGGCGGTTATTTAAATGTAGCCACAAATGAAGGCACCAGCTATACCACCTTTATGCAGCAGGTTTTTGAGCCTTTAACATTTGTTGATTTCGTATCGTCATTAATCAAATCAATTGTGTTTGGTTTTACCATTGGTATAGTGGGTTGTTACCAGGGTTATAATTCAGATAAAGGTACCGAAGGGGTTGGTAAGGCTGCAAATGGCGCCGTGGTAACTGCTATGTTTTTGATATTTGTTGAAGAGGTTTTAATTGTGCAGATAGCTGGTTGGTTCAGGTAATATAATGAAGAAATTTAAGCCACATATTGATAATAACAACGCGGTCATTCGCATCAGAGGCTTAAAAAAGGCCTTTGAGGATTACGCGGTATTGCGCGGAATTGACCTTGACCTTTACCAGGGCGAAAACCTGGTGGTATTGGGCCGCTCAGGTACAGGTAAATCGGTATTGATTAAAATTATTTCGGGTCTTTTAAAACCGGATGAGGGCAGTGTTGAAGTTTTGGGCCATGAATTAGAAACTATTACCGAAGAAGAATTACAGGCCTTACGCATACGCATTGGCTTTTCCTTTCAAAACAGCGCCTTGTATGATAGTATGACCGTGCGTAAGAACCTGGAGTTTCCACTGGTGCGTAATCGTAAAAACCTAACCCGCAAAGAAATTGATCATTCGGTTGAAGAAGTGCTTGATGCTGTTGGGCTTTTAAAAACCATTAACCAAATGCCGGCAGAACTTTCGGGCGGGCAGCGTAAGCGTATAGGCATAGCGCGCACCTTGATACTGAACCCCGAAATTATGCTGTATGATGAACCCACTGCGGGCCTTGACCCTATTACCTGTATTGAAATAAACGAATTAATAAACGAAGTGCAGGAGCGGTTTAAAACATCATCAATAATTATTACGCATGACCTAACCTGCGCTAAAATGACCGGCGACAGGATTGCCATGCTGCTTGACGGGCAGTTTCAGCGTGTTGGTTCGTTTGATGAGGTTTTTGATACGAACGACGAACGGGTAAAACCATTTTTTGATTACAACTTTATACAATAGATTTACAGAGCATTACATATAATGGATAAAAGAGATAATAAGCGGGCAATTATAGTGGGTATTTTCTTAGCCCTGGGCCTAATTTTATTTATAGTGGGTGTACTTACATTGGGTGGCCAGCAAAAAGCCTTTGTTAAAAGCATCCATATCCGGTCGACTTTTGATGATGTTGCCGGGTTAAAAAAGGGCAACAATGTTTGGTTCTCGGGTGTTAAGGTAGGTACCATCAGCAATATACGCTTTGCCGGCCCCGGCCAGGTTGACGTATTTATGAGCATTGATGAAGCAACCCAGCAATATATACACCGTAATGCCAGTGCGCGCATCAGTTCGGATGGGTTAATTGGTAATAAAATCATTGTGATTGATGGCGGCAGTCCGCAAGCCCCTGTCGTTCAGGATGGTGACGTGTTGCAGGCAGAAAAATTATTATCAACAGATGATATGATGAAGACTTTGCAGCAAAACAACCAGAATTTGCTGTCAATAACCGGCGATTTTAAATTATTAAGCCGTAAAATATTGCAGGGTAAAGGCACCGTAGGTACTTTAATGGCCGATAGCCTGATGGCAATACAACTACGTGCAGCTATGGCAAATTTAGCAGTAACTACTGCCACCGCAGCGCGCATGTCTGTACAAATGGAACGCTTTAGCAATAAATTAAACACCAAAGGCGGACTGGCTGATAAGATGCTGACCGATACCGTAACATTTAACCGCTTAAAAAGTGCGGTTACCAAAATGGAGCAATCAGCAGCTGATGCCAATGTTATAACCAAAAACCTTGCTAAAGCCAGCGATAAACTAAACAGAGATGATAATACGCTTGGCATACTGCTAAATGACCCAAACAGCGCTAATCAGGTAAAAAGCACCATTAATTATTTGCAGCAAAGCTCTATCAAACTTAATGAGGATCTGGAAGCTGCCCAAAGCAACTTTTTGCTGCGCGGATTTTTCAAGAAAAAAGAAAAAGCTAAACAGGATAGTTTAAAACGCGCCAACAAACAATAATAACGTTGCGGCGTACCTATCCATCCACCAAATATTGGTGTTAAACAGGCTGATGGGTTTGTTCCTGTTAACGGAACAGACCCGGTTCGTGGTTAATGCCTATGGCCTGCTTATTAATTCGGCCGTGACTGTAATCGTGTGATTTTGGTGTGTAAATTACTTTACGTCCTTGTCCCGGATTTAGGTTTTGCATTTGTGAGTCGGCTGATTTTTCAGTCATCCCCGCGGTAAATTGTCTTTTCATGATAGCCCTCCTTTTTAGTAAAAAATGAATTGTATCAATTCTATTACAATTTACAAACTACTTTCATCAAAAGCAAAAAAAATTAACTGTTTTTGTAAACATTTTTAATAGCGGCAGGTTTATTTTACAGGAAGGATTAAAAGCCCCTTACCATCATGAAAAAGCAATCAAATCATTCACACCAAAGCAAGCCGGGCAAAACTGCTACATCTTCTCAAAAAGAAATAAAAACCGACTATCCCATTAGCGAAAAGGACGAGGTAAAGGCTGCCGAAAAACGTATGCGCAAAGCGCTTAAAGATCATCTGTAAAAAATGTATTTTGATTAAAGTATTATACAATTTCCTATTTTAGGGGATATGAGTATTATACCTAAACCGGTTATATTTTTTGCAAGCATAGTATTATTGCTTTTAACTGCCTGCCAACATGAAATTACTCCGCAAAAGCTTTACGGAGAATGGAAATATATTAAGCTGGAAAATCCCGGCGATAACCCGCCTTCAACCGAGCCTGATTGGAAATTAAAGCTGGAACACCCATCCATCGTATTCACAAAAAATAATGAACTGGCCATTTGGTGGGATGGCAAAATATTAACGCATGGCACCTTTAGGGTTGATGCAAAAAACATCCGTTATAAAGAAGTTTTGCCAAACGGACAAACCCACGAGTTCCCGTTTTACGTTTCAAAACTAACTGATAACGAAATTGTGTTTGAAACCCTGGGCACCGATGGTTCGCGCGTTACAGCGATTAAACAATAATTTTAAATTAAAAGGTGATAATTGCCACCGCGGTTACACATATATATAAACAGTATGGCATGAGTAATTTAAATCATTCGGTAGCGCAAAGGCAGGAGCTTTTTATTGCTTTATATAAAACAGCCTTCCCGTCCGTTGCAAAGTATGTAAGCCGGTTAGGCGGCAGCGCTGATGAAGCTAAAGATGTTTTTCAGGATGCTTTGGTAATTTATTACGAAAAAATGGTGGCTAAGCTATTGCCCGAAAAAGATATTGCCTATTTGGTGGGCATATCAAAAAATTTATGGCTGCAACGATACCGGGAAACTAATAAACAAACACCGTTAGATAATTTTGATATATCCATAACTGTAGAAGAAACACCTGCCGATAAACGCCTGCTTAGGCTTTTAACAACCGCCGGTAAAAAGTGCATGGATTTGCTTAAAAGCTTTTATTACGATAAACTGCCTGTAACTGAACTGGCCGATAATTTTGGCTACTCAGGCTCGCGATCGGTTACGGTACAAAAGCATAAGTGCCTGGAAAAAGTTAGAGAAACCGTTAAACAAAAATCATTGACCTATGCCGACTTCATGGAATGATACTTTACAGATTGACCGTTACCTGGCCAATAAAATGAAACCCGGCGATGCACTGATTTTTGAGGCCTGGCTGCTGTTACAGCCCGAGTTAGCGGATAAATTACAGTGGCAGCAAAAAACCTATACACTTATACAGGGTTATGGCCGCAGGCAGCTAAAGCAGGAAATTGATGCCGTGCACCGGCAATTGTTTACCGAGCCAAAACATCAGCGTTTTAGCCATAAAATAAAGGCGCTGTTTAACTTATAACCAATTTAAATTTTATGAAAATTGATCAGCAGGAGTTCCGCAAATTTGCGGTAGGGAATAACTATGCCCAAAATTTAACGATAGACCGTTATGTATCGCACCTTGAAAAAGCGCAGATGCCTTATGCCATGACGCCATATATAACCGAAGAGCGTGAGATGCGCGTAGCCCAAATGGACGTTTTTTCGCGATTGATGATGGACCGTATTATTTTTTTGGGTGTGGCTGTGGATGATAACATTGCCAACATTATACAGGCGCAGCTATTATTTTTACAATCCACAGATGCTAAAAAAGATATTCATCTGTATATCAATTCGCCGGGTGGTTCGGTATATGCGGGCTATGGCATTTATGATACCATGCACTTTATTACCCCCGATGTTGCTACTATTTGCACAGGTATGGCCCTGTCAATGGCTGCCGTGTTGTTGTGCGGTGGGGCGGCGGGTAAGCGGGCAGCATTAAACCATTCGCGCATTATGCTGCACCAGCCATTGGGCGGTGTGCAAGGCCCGGCATCAGATATTGAAATAACTGCCCGGCAGGTGCTAAAAATAAAAAAGGAACTGTATGAGATCATATCCAAACATAGCGGGCAGGATTACCAGACCGTACATGATGTATCAGACAGGGATTACTGGATGACCGCCATTGAAGGAAAAGAATTTGGCATAATTGACGAAGTTTTAGGCAACCAAAATTAATGTGCCGCAACAACACCTGCACCGGCCTTTGCCGGGTGTTTTATAAACCTACGACCTATTACCAGCCCCATAAAAGCAATAATTGCCGAAAACGCCATGGTGCCGGCCATGGGTAAGGTGTTTTTACTATCAAAAAAACTAATGCCTAATGATGCTACTGCACCCAGGCCCAGTTGCAATGCACCCAGCATGGCTGATGCCGTACCCGCGTTTTTGGAGAACGGTGCCAATGACAATGCCGATGCGTTAGGGTTGGTTGTACCCACACAGCAAAGTACAATAAATATCATGCAGATGGTGCCCGCCAATCCGAACCAGCCGTTTAGTGAGCCAATTACAAATAATATGGCCGTTATGGTTTGTACACATATTGCTGCAAATACAATCTGCTCGCTGGTGTATTTTTTTAATAAAAGGTTATTAACCTGGCTCGATCCAATATAGCCTAT
>JAICMD010000121.1 GCA_025929405.1 Mucilaginibacter sp.
CTGCAAATGCTGTTTCATCATTTTGCTGATGATGCTGCCGCCGAGGGTTGAGCCTTCAATAACATATAAGGCGCCAAATGCCTGTAAATAGTTAGTAATAATGGGTAATTGACCATCGGTTGCCAATTGCGGCAATGTGCCGCCAATATGCTGTATATCATTGGCAATAGCATCTGTTTTGCGGCGGCGGCTATAATCTTCAAGCTGGGCCTGGTTAATATAGGGCTTTATTTGCTGCTCTAATCCACTAAAGTAGCCGTAAAATATTTTCAGCAATTCAATGTAATCTTCTTTTGAGCGGATGGCTTTCATTTTGCCAACCAGTGTTTTTTCTAGCTGTTGATGTTGAGCAAGGGTAGCTTCTTTTAGTTTGTCTGAAAACATATAATCGACTAAACGCTGAATTAAGGTTTTGGTTGTAATAATATAAAAATATTAATTAACTCAAGTTGCTAGTTATCTGTATAAAATTATTGCCGTTGACTTCAGTCAACGGATACCTGGATATTACTACCTGGCTTTAGCCAAAATATACGATATTTATAGTTTCTTATTTGCGGCTAAAGCCAATAGAGGCTTCACAATATCCGTCCCATAAATGAGGCGGCAATGAAAATTATACTGTATATGTTGTAATCAGCAACTTGGGTTAATTATTTATAGTTTCTCTGAGTACCTTTACAGCTTCCGCTGCCGCAATCTGGCCCGAAATTAATGCAGGCGGCACACCCGGCCCCGGTACAGTTAATTGGCCGGCATATAACAGGTTTTTAATATGCTTATTACGCATGGCCGGTTTAAAAAAGGCTGTTTGTGCCAGTGTATTGGCTAAGCCATAAGCATTGCCTTTGTACGAATGATAATCGGCTTTAAAATCATTTAGCGCGTAGCTGCGTTTTATAATTAGGTTGTTGGCTATACTTTCGCCGGTAATTGCTTCAAAGCGATCTGATATCAACTTAAAATATCTTTCGCGCAAGGTTTCGGTATCTTCAAGGCCGGGTGCTATGGGTATTAAAAAAAACAGGTTCTCGCCATCAGGGGGTGCCACAGTGCTATCAGTTTTTGAGGTGCAGGCTACATAAAAAAGCGGCTTGGTTGGCCATTGCGGTGTGTTGTAAATTTCTTTAGCATGCAGTTTAAAATCCTCATCAAAAAATAAATTATGGTGCTGTAAGCCATTCAGCTTTTTATTGATCCCCACAAAAAATAACAGGCTTGATGGCGACATAGTGCGGCTATCCCAATATTTAGGGGTGTAATTTCGATAAGGTGCATCCAATAGCTGCTGGTCTACATGTGCATAATCAGCCCCGGCAATAACAAAATCAGCAGGTAGGGCGCCATTGCTGGTTACTATATGTGTAACTCTATTATTATCAACCCCAATTTTAGTTACTTCGTGGTCCAGTTTTATATCTACACCTAAATTTTTGGCAAGGGCTACCATGGCTTGCACTATTTCGTTCATGCCGCCCATAGGGTACCAGGTTCCAAGGGCCAGGTCGGCATAGTTCATCATGCTGTACATAGCCGGGGTGTTTTGCGGCGCAGCGCCTAAAAATAATACCGGAAACTCCAGTAGTTTTATCAGTTTAGGATTTTTAAAATATTTGCGTACATGTTTACTCATGCTGGTAAGCAATTGCATGCCTGCGCTTTTTTTTATCAGGTTCCAGTCAATAAATTCTGTTATGGAGTGCGACGGCCTGTGCGCATATTCGCCCATGCCCACTTTATATTTATAGGCAGCCTGTTGTAAAAACTTTTGTAATTGTTTGCTGCTGCCGGGTTCAATACTTTCAAAAAGCTTTTCTAATTGTTGCATACCGGCAGGTATATCTATCAAATCATCTTTACCAAAGTAAACACGATAGCCGGGGTCTAATCGTTTAAGGGTATAGTAATCAGCCGGGGTTTTACCAAAAAGCGCAAAAAAGTTTTCAAAAACATCGGGCATCCAGTACCAGCTTGGCCCCATATCAAACTTAAAACCATTGGTTTCCCAAACGCCGGCCCTGCCTCCGGGCTGGCTGTTTTTTTCAAGTACAGTAACCTTAAAGCCTTCTTTAGCCAATACGCAGGCGGCCGATAATCCTGCGAAACCACTGCCAATAACAACAATATGCTTGTTTTTATCCATAAGTTACAACCACACAAAGTAAGCAAATTGTTGCTGTTGCTGCCTGTTTTAAGCAAATGGGGACTAATTTTGCGTAGATTTGAACATGCGCCACCCGCAAATGAATTTATATGACCAAACTTGTTTTGAGTGCTGTAAGGTAATAACCGAAAAGTATAGCACCTCATTTAGCAGTGGCATAAAGGCGTTTGCTGATAGGTTGCGTTACCCAGTATATGCCATTTATGGTTTTGTGCGCTATGCGGATGAAATTGTAGATACTTTCCACGGGTATAATAAGGCCGGGCTTATAGCTGATTTTAAGAAGGACACCTACGCCGCCATCCAGCAAAAAATAAGCTTAAACCCGGTACTGCATGCTTTCCAACACACGGTTAGCCAATATCATATTGATCTTGAATTGATAGAGGCGTTTTTACGATCGATGGAGATGGACCTTAACAACAAGGTTTATGACGAGACGAATTATAAAAACTATATCTACGGCTCGGCCGAGGTTGTTGGGATGATGTGCCTGCGCGTATTTTGCGAGAATGACGAACCCTTGTACCAATCGTTATTGCCTATGGCGCGCAGCCTGGGGTCGGCATTTCAGAAGATAAATTTTTTGCGGGATGTAAAGTCTGATTTCGAGGAACGCGGTCGTACCTATTTCCCGGGTATTGATTTTGAGAATTTTACCCAGCAGGATAAGCGTACTATCGAAAATGATATACAAGCCGACCTGGACGAAGCATATAAAGGTATAATACTTTTGCCGCATGGGGCAAGATTGGGCGTGTACATAGCTTATAAATATTACCTGCAGCTTTTTAAAAAAATAACAGCCACATCGGCCAATGTTATTTTGCAGCAGCGCATCCGCGTATCAGGTGGGCGCAAACGTGCCTTGTATTGTAATGCCCTGCTTAAACGTAAATTAAGGATTATTTAATGGCAAAGCGGTTAACATTTTTTGCAGCATTATATTTTATATGTTTTGTGCCGCAATTAAGCCTGGCACAAACAGCCGCTACAAAGGTCAAACTGCGCCATCAGCTTTTGCAGGCGATGAATAGCAGTAAAACCACCGATTCATTATACAATAACTTAATTGCACAGCCATACAAACCAGCTTTAATTAGGGGCTATATTGGCGCCTTGCAAGCCCTTATGGCCAAGCATAGCTGGAACCCTTACGTTAAACTGAAACAAATTGCTGAGGCTGAAAAATCATTTGTAAAAGCTATTAATGCCGAGCCTGACAACCTGGAACTTCGTTTTCTGCGGTTTTCAGTAGAGTATAAAACGCCAAAATTTTTAGGCTACAGCAAAAACCTTGCTACCGACAGGCAACAGCTATTAACATTGCTGGCCAAACAGCAATATGCTGCCGAGGATAAAGACTTTATTGCAGTTGTTATTAATTTTATGCTGCAAACCAATGGTCATACCGAGGCCGAAAAGGCGGAACTTAACCAATATTTAGTCGCGCTAAAGTGAAGTATACCTACCTGCTTATTAACTTTTTTACGGTGCTGTTCCCGGTGGCTTTATCATTTGATAAACGGGTGCAGTTTTATAAAAGCTGGAAGTTTATATGGCCGGGCATAGTTCTTACCGGTTTTGTGTTTTTGTTTTGGGATATGCTTTTTACCACAAATGGAGTATGGAGCTTTGATGATAACCGGATAATAGGCACCAAGCTTTTACAGTTGCCCGTAGAAGAAATGCTGTTTTTTTTAACCGTGCCTTTTGCCTGCCTGTT
This sequence comes from Mucilaginibacter sp., assembly GCA_025929405.1. GTDB lineage: Bacteria > Bacteroidota > Bacteroidia > Sphingobacteriales > Sphingobacteriaceae > Mucilaginibacter. The sequence goes on from JAICMD010000121.1 coordinate 3,891, forward strand.
TATTTACGTCTGTTTAAATTATTATGTAAAATGGCAGCCTACTAATAAGTACACGCGTATAATTACCAATTTATTAATAATATTTTCGGTTACGGTTATAGTGCTTTATTATAACAGGCTATACACTTTAGTAACTTTTAGCCTGTTGCTGATATTGCTGGCAGCCCTGCAATACGGGTTTAAAGTAAAATGGCTTAACAGGTTTTATATAATGTATGTAGTAGCGCTTGTGCCGTTTTATATAGTTAATGGCTTATTGACCTCCATACCCGTAGTATTGTACAATGACCTGGAAAATATGGCAATACGCACGGGCACCATCCCGCTGGAAGATCATTTTTATTGCATGGCCATGCTAATGATGAATGTGGGCTTTTTTGAGTATTTTAAGGGCAGGCAAACTACATGAGCGAGTTACCAATATATACCAAATCGCAACTGGCCCTGCGCAACGGGCAGGATAAACCCCAGGTTTGGATAGCCTATAAAGGGCTGATATATGATGTTACCGATAGCCGCCTGTGGCGCAACGGAAAACACTACGAACACTGGGCCGGGCAGGACTTAACCCCCCAACTGGCCGATGCACCGCATGATGAATGGGTGTTTCAAAATTTTGATCCGATTGGAAGGTTGGGGTGAATTTCGGAATTCGGATTGCCGAATGCGGAATTTGAATATTTAATTCCGCATTCAACATTTCGAATTGCGCATTAAAATGAATAAAATGCCAATCACGGCTATTCCGCAATTGGCATTTCGCAATCTAAATTTAAAACTTATGCTATCTCAAAAGTTGATAAGTTTACAAACTCCTGCACACGTGCAGTAATTTCGTCCTGCGTAAGGTTCTTTATTTTCTCGGTGCCAAATTTTTCCACGCAGAAAGACGCCAGTGCCGAACCAAATATCAGCGCGTTTTTCATATTATTAAAGTTTACCGTACCTACTTTAGCCAGGTAACCAATAAAACCTCCAGCAAATGTATCGCCGGCACCGGTTGGGTCAAACACTTCGGCCAATGGCAGGGCAGGGGCCGAGAATATATTATCTTCATGGAACAGCAATGCACCATGCTCTCCTTTTTTAATGATCAGGTATTTAGGCCCCATAGTTAATATTTTACGGGCAGCCTTAACCAAACTGTACTCGCCTGATAGTTGGCGCGCCTCGGCATCGTTAATGGTTAGTACATCAACCATTTTAATGGTTTCCAGCAGGTCATTCATAGCAATGTCCATCCAAAAGTTCATGGTATCCATTACAATTAACTTAGGGCGATTTTTTAATCGTTTAATAACCGTTTGCTGTACCTGAGGTGTAAGGTTACCCAGCATTAAAAACTCGCAATCCTGGTAGCTTTCAGGAATTATCGGGTCGAAATCAGCCAGTACATTCAATTCAGTTATTAATGTATCGCGGCTGTTCATATCGTTATGGTACTTGCCGCTCCAGAAAAATGATTTCTCGCCTTTTTTAATCTGCAGCCCTTCGGTATTGATGCCATGTTTCTCAAAGTCTTTGATTTCGCTTTCAGGGAAATCATCACCAACAACGGCAACAATTTTAACTTTATCATAAAAGTAAGTTGCAGCTAAACCGGCATAGGTAGCGGCGCCGCCAACAATTTTATCTGTTTTACCAAAGGGCGTTTCAATAGCATCAAACGCAACGGTACCAATAACTAATAAACTCATGTAATTTTTTTTAAAGCAAATATTAGAAAATTAAGTGGAATAAGCAGTTAACCGGCTCATTTAAAAGAACTTAAAATAAAAGAGCCTTTAAGTTTACTTAAAGGCTCTTTTGCTCCTGAGGCTGGGCTCGAACCAGCGACCCTCTGATTAACAGTCATTGGGTTTAACTCATCGACAAAATTTAGTAGATGCCTTTATATTTTAAGTGGCTGTTTTTCAGTGCATTGTTTAATTTTTAATCTAAACCAATATTTACTTGCTGCTGAAAATTTATATTTAAAAAAATAATGTTTTACAACTGTTTTACAACTGTTTTACAACTGTTTTACAACTGTTTTACAATATGCCAACGTTTAAACAACTGATTTTCAAACATCAACAGAAAGAAGACGGTTCTTTTAATGTAAAAATCAGGATAACGCACAATCGTAAATCGAAATATGTCTCCACTTCATTCTACATAAAGGACAAACAAGTAACTGCCAAATATGGGATAAAAGATCGGTCTATCATAAAGAAAGTTGAGGAAGAGATAGACAGTTATTGGGACATAATTAAGAAACTTCCTGATATTCAAAATCTTGATGTTTCCGATTTAGTTGATTTATTGGAAAAAGAAAAAACTAAATTAAAGGCACCAGAAATTGACTTTATAGCCTTTAGCAAAAAACATATAAGCCAATTAGAATCTAATGGTGGAGGCAAATATGCTGCGAGTTTCAAAACGACTATAAATAGCTTAGGTGATTTTTTTGGCCGGGAAAGTGTTTTGATCGCTGAGATAAATGCTAATATGTTAGTTTCGTATGAAGTATACCTGCGGAAAGACCGTGTCATTACCAGGCTTAATCAATTTGGCAAACCCGTGCAAACAAAACAAAAAGGTATGGGAAATGGTGCTCTAACCTACCTGACCAATATCCGCACGTTATTTAATGCGGCGCTGTTTGAATATAACGATGAAGACAATGGTGTAATAAATATAAAACACTATCCATTCAGGAAATACAAGCTTGACAAGAAGAAGTTACCGGAAAAGCGTAGTTTAAAACCCACGACTATCAAGCAGTTATTAGATTTTCATGAAGAAAAGCCTTCACGAGCGACTTTAGGGCGTGATGTATTTCTTATTTCTTTTTATCTGCTTGGTACAAACCTTATAGACCTCTATGAAGTTAGCAAAATTGAAAATGGCAGATTAGTATACAACCGTATTAAGACAGCTGACCGGCGAGCAGATTCTGCATTTATATCTATTAAAGTTGAAAAGGAGCTGCAACCGTTGATTGACAAATACCGGGATAAAAAAGGTAAAAGAGTGTTTCGCTTTTATGAAATGTATACCAGTTCTGAGAATTTTGTAAAGGCTGTAAACATCGGCCTGGCTCAAGTTGCTAAGATGTTGGAGTTGGACGTCATACCCACCACCTATTGCGCACGTCATAGCTGGGCGACGATTGCAAGAAATAACTGCAAAGTTTCAAAAGATGATGTCGCCATGGCACTGAATCATGTTGACACAAAACACAAAGTAACGGATGCTTACTTAAATACCGATTGGAGCGTAATCGACAATGCAAATACGGAGGTACTTTCGCTTTTTAGGAGAAAGCTCACACCGGAAGAAATAGATAATAAGATAGTTGAATTTTTTGAAAACAATCCTATGGTATATGATAACCTCGAGGATCACTTAATTTGAAATAAATTCTCTGACCCATGACATGGATGTCACTACCAGTAGACAGCAGTGTCTATCAAACTAAATTCAACTAACAATATTATATTATGGTATTATTAGGGTGACATGGGTGTCACTACTTGTGATTTCTGACTTCATAAAATATATAATCCAAGTTGTTGTTTTTCAGAAGTTTATCTAACTAAGGTAGTGACATGGGTGTCACACGGGGATTTTTTTTTGCTATCTCCCATTTACTGAGTTGTTTTTAATCCTGCTTTCCCCTGAAGTAATATACCTTCGATGCGCTTCACTATGGAAAATATAGGTATCAGTCGGACCTTGCTTCGGTCGTTGTTTTCTGAAAATTACGCCAGCGTCAACGAGTTCCTTAAGCCATCTGTCAACAGCCCTGGTGGATGACTTTAGATCACCGGCCAAACGCTTAAGACTCGGGAAGCATTTATAATTGTCGTTATCGGCATATGTACATAACAACCCATATGTGAATTTTGCTTTTATAGATAATTTAGGGTCTCTAAAGACATCAGGGTCAATTTTGGTAAAGATTTCGAGAGGTTTTGCAGGATACATATTACTTTTTTACGAACCGCAAATTTATCTTTCAAGGGCTAAGCTTTCAAACTATTACATTTTAATTAACATAAAGTGACAGTTAAATGTGCGTGCGAGGATGTGTATGGGTGTCCCTCTTATAGGCTTTTGTTCGACTTTATGCTTCCGTACTAATTAGAAGGTTTATATATATAAGGAATAGATAGCTATAAAACCAAGTTTACTTATAAACTTTTTGCATTCAGGAGTTGCGAATTTTTTTTTTACCCAAATTTTCAGCCTACATAACACGCTCTGTAAGGTACTTCAATTTAATAACCCCTCCTCAATTATGATTGTCGGGGTACCCCCGGGGTTGTTTGTTTCACTTTTCGTAGCATATAAAATTTCGCAACCTTTCTTTTTCAGTTGTCCTTGCTGAACCATAGCTACGCTCCTCAATCTCCCTGCATTCAATTCACAGATTATTAATTAAAACATCAAAAACAATGTTAACATTTAATCAAGCAAACATCCGTAAAGATGAAAACGGAAAGACCTTTCTGGACCTGGAAATACAGGCCGTAATGAACGATCAGGTAATAGTTATCAGGAATACATTTCCTTCAACAGCAGATTATCAGCAACTTTTTAAGTCGGATAATAAGGAAAATAATGAGGATGCCAATCCTATAGTGTAGTAGATACATTATGAAATCGGAAGCCGGGTGATAATCTCACCTGGCTTCTTTATTCAAACCATAAAAGTTTATTAGTAAACCTTAAAAATTTAAACATGAGTAACATCGATAGCAAACCACATCTCGCAACTGAGATATTTTCAAAAGCTTTTCAAACCGCCCTGAAATGTAAACCTGATGAGTTTATAATTCAACATACTAAGGGCGATGTTATTGCACGAATATATTATAACGAGCAGGCCTATATGGTAAACACATGGGACGCAATGTTAGAGGGTGTCAAATGTGCGCTGACAAATTATAGTTATGCAACGGAGATTCAGTACGATTCATGGCACAAACTGGTAAAGGGTGTAATAAAAGCCCCGCAATTCTTTGCTTATTTATTTAATTCGATAGATGAGAGCGAGGCTACTACTCTTAATATGATTTTAACCATCACTGTGAAGCGGGATTCAAAAGAAAAAATGTTTTGGAAAATCTTATCGATACTTGACAACGAATATCTGTACGGAAAAGCTATTGTTGCAGCTGCTAAGTGTCTTTACCTCGATGATTTAGCTGTAAGTCTTCTTGTTGCCAAAATCAGAAATGGTGAAAACGAATATAACGAAATCGTAAAGGGAACGTTTTCAAGTGTTTCTTTGACTGTCGGAAACCATGAGAAACTCTTTTATATTTATACAATAGGAGGGTGATCATAGGTATAAGCAAGCCTGTCAAGGCAGGTTTGCTTTTTAATACTTTCCTTCAGAAAGGCGTCGAAAATCATAAATATTTTTATAGTTTTGGTTAGACCTTGTTATGAAGCGATTACTTCCCCTATTTTTTATTGTATTGTGTATTAGTGCGTTTTCTCAAAATTTAAATAAGAAGATTGGCCGTGTATTTAAATTGCCGTCAAAGGTCACTTCTGCAGATTATTTGCCTAATATTATAATCGTAAAATATAAAACGTCTGTATCGTCATCAGTCATCCTATCAGCTAATTCCAAATTTGCTTTAAAGTCCGCGAATATCGTCTCGGTTTCTGCTAAGTTCCCGTCCCAAAGTCAGGTTTTATCGAGTGCCCAAACAGTACCATCAAATTCTTCAGCTTCATCAAATCAAACGACCGCGACCGATTTAAGCGGCATTTATGAAATAAAATATTCAGGGCCGGAAAAAATTGAAGATGTAATTAATGAGTTATTAAAGGATGAAAGTGTGATATACGCTGAACCAAAGTATATATACCATACTAATTACAATCCGAATGACCCCTCGTATATCAATTCAACCCAATCTTATTTAGAC
>JAICMD010000117.1 GCA_025929405.1 Mucilaginibacter sp.
TCCATAGCATCTTCCTTATTGTTTACCATTTTAAGCACCATAAAGTATATCGAATCCTTATAACGCTGCATAAGGTCGGCATAGGCTTTCTGGTTACCCTCGCGGGCCTTAATTACCAGATGAAAATCATTTTTGGCGTTTTCGGTAAAATTGGCGTTTATTTCCATTGCCTGGTTTTAGTAAATATTCCAACTAACCCAAATAAGGTCAAATAAAGATAGTAAACAAAATCAAACAAAGGCAAATACCACAAAAATCGAGCCTCGCCAAGTTTTTTAAATATCTTATTATAAATAAATAGCTGTATTATCCAACGCAAACCAAACAGGCCAAGGGCAACAATAAATGCCTCAAGGCGGTAGCATAATCCGCCTATCAATAATCCATAAAAAAACAGGCCGCTAACCGCGTCAATAGTTAACAAATTACGATGATGGCTTTTATACAACTTACCTGCACCCATGTGCCTGCGCTTTTGCCTGAACAGGGATGCCAGCGTAGCTTTGGCATTAGTATAAATAAAGGTATCAGGGTGTATTTCAATAGCTGTGTTTTGCGGGGTAGCGTTTTGGTTTACAAACAGGTCATCATCGCCCGATAGTATGTGCATGTGGGCCGCAAACCCTTTTGCGCCAAAAAACAGGGTTTTGGTATAAGCCAGATTACGGCCAACACCCATATAGGCATCGCCATTTAAAGCAAATGATAAATAATTAATAGCCGTTTTTAAAGTCTCGAACCTGATAATAGCATTTAAAAAACCATTGGTTTTATAGCAGGGCGAATAACCCAGTACAAGCTGCTTTTCGCCGGTAAAGCCAGCAGCCATGCGTGTTACCCAGTTGGCCGAAGCTGGCCGGCAGTCAGCATCAGTGAAAATTAAATGCTCGCTTTTTGCTGCCTTGATGCCCAGGGTAAGTGCAAATTTTTTGCCGGTTTTAAAACGCTCATGCTCGGTTATGGTAACTACTTTTAAATGCGGATACTTAGCCTTCAGCCCTTCCAAAACCAGGTCCGATTCATCGTACGAGCAGTCGTTAACCACTACCACCTCAAAATTGTTATAGTTTTGTTCAAGTATTGCTGGTAGGTTATCCCTTAAATTTTGTTCTTCGTTACGTGCGCTGATAATAACCGATACGGGTAAATTAATATCGGGCAGTTCGTCATTAACGGAGTATATACTTAATAACCTGTGGATAGCTACAACAAAATATAGCTGAATAATAAAGCATATCAGGAACAGAACAAATAATATGACAGGTAAATAAGTTTCCAAAAACTGCGTATAAAAGTACCGGGCAAAGTTGTTAAAAAAAAGTGATTTGTGGGTAGTGATTAGTGATTAGTTAATCAGTGATTAGTTATAACTTTTACCCGGTTACTAATTAACTCCCAACCAATCACTAATCTCTAATCACTAATCACTATTTTTGCGGCAGCAAATGAAATTTAATTTAACAGCACACGATCCGCTTTCAAAGGCCCGCGCGGGCGAGATAACAACCGACCACGGCACTATACAAACTCCTATTTTTATGCCTGTTGGTACGGCCGGTACCGTTAAGGCCGTACATCAGCACGAACTTAAAAATGATGTACAGGCTCAAATTATATTAGGCAATACTTACCATTTATACTTACGCCCCGGGCTTGATACTATTGAAAAAGCAGGCGGCCTGCATAAATTTAATGGCTGGGACAGGCCCATTTTAACCGATAGCGGCGGCTACCAGGTATATTCATTAAGCGAGGTGCGGAAGATAAAGGAGGAAGGAGTAACCTTTCGATCGCATATTGACGGGTCAAAGCATTTGTTTACGCCCGAAAATGTGATGGATATACAGCGTGTTATTGGGGCCGATATAATTATGGCCTTTGATGAGTGTACGCCCTACCCTTGCGAGTATGGCTATGCACGCCGGTCTATCGAAATGACGCACCGCTGGCTAAAACGCTGCTGCAATCATTTTGATAATACACAGCCAAAATATGGTTACAGCCAAACCTTATTCCCTATTGTACAAGGTTCGGTTTATAAGGATCTGCGGGTAAAATCAGCAGAAACCATTGCCTCATTTGAGCGCGAAGGCAACGCCATTGGCGGTCTTTCAGTAGGCGAACCGGCAGAAGAAATGTATGCCATGACCGAAATTGTATGCGATATATTACCTGCGCAAAAACCACGTTATTTAATGGGCGTAGGTACACCTGTAAACATATTGGAGAATATTGCACTGGGCGTTGATATGTTTGATTGCGTTATGCCTACACGTAATGCACGTAACGGCATGCTTTTCACAAAAGATGGCATCATCAACATTAAAAACGAAAAATGGAAGAATGATTTTTCGCCAATAGAAGCCGATAGCGACCTGTTTGCTGATACCTTTTATACTAAGGGGTATTTACGGCATTTAATACACTCGGGCGAGATATTGGGCGCACAAATAGCTACCTTACATAACCTGCATTTTTACCTGTGGCTGGTAAGGGAGGCACGTAAAAAAATTATTGAGGGCGATTTTTACAACTGGAAAAATACAATGGTTAACCGCCTTGGGCAACGACTATAGATGAACGCGTTTTTAGACAGATATTTAAAAATTATTGACTGGTATATCATCAAGAAATACCTGGGCACATTTTTTTTCACGATGATATTATTTATCGTGATATCTGTTGTGTTTGATATATCCGAGCACATGGATAACTTTTTAACCAAACACGCCACACTTTATGAGATAGCTTTTAAATATTATGCGGGTTTTATTCCGTTTTATATGAATTTGCTGTCGCCGCTTATCAATTTCCTGGCGGTAATATACTTTACCGCAAAAATGGCCAACCAAACCGAAATTGTGCCAATACTAAGTGGCAAGGCAAGCTTTAACAGGTTTTTACGACCTTATTTTGTGGCTGCGAGCGTGATATTTGTGATATCCTTTTTTGCGAATGTTTACCTTATACCCTTTACTAATGCGCTTAAAATAAATTTTGAAAACACGCATGGCTTTTATGGCGATGCTTCAAAAAACGACGTGCATCTTCAGTTAGATAAAAACACTTTTGCTTATGCGCAATCATACGACCCCAATAGCCATACTGCCTTTCAGTTTGTGCTGGAAAAAATGGACGGTGATATAATGAAGGAAAAACTGGTAGCCAATTTAGCTGTGTATGATTCGGTTAAAAACAAATGGTCAATACGCGATTATTCTGTGCGCTATGTAAACGGCTTACGCGAAACCTTAAAAGTAAACCAAACCAATAAGGATACTGTGCTTGATTTAAAACCGACGGATTTTGTGGTTAATAACGCCTACCCGGCAATGTCATTAAGGGAATTAAATAAAAGAATAGATAAAGAAAAAATACGCGGCGCAGGTGATTTGAAGGACATGCAGTACGAAAAATACCGTCGTTTTGTGTACCCCTTGTCTTCCTTTGTGCTTACGCTCATAGGTGTTTCCATATCATCACGCAAGGTGCGCGGTGGCATAGGACTGCCATTAGGTATAGGCTTATTTTTGTGTTTTGCTTATATTGTAGTTGATAAATTTGCGCTGGTATTTGCCATAAAAAGCACTTTATCGCCTATAGCGGCTGTGTTTCTACCTAACGGATTATTCGGTTTATTAGGTTTGTATCTGCTCACCAAAGCACCTAAGTAATGGCTGCAAACAAAACTCCCGCAGGTATTAATAAAAACTTATTGATACTGCACTTCACTGTATTTATATGGGGCTTTACCGGCATATTAGGTGCCCTTATATCTATAGCTGCAGTACAGTTGGTTTGGTACAGGGTACTCATTGCAGCAGCATCATTATTCCTGTATTTCAAGGTCAATAAAACAGCTTTTAAAGTCAGCAAAAAAACGTTTTGGCAACTATTTGCAACCGGCGGATTGGTAGGCAGCCATTGGATATTTTTCTTTGCTTCCATCAAATTATCTACTGTTCCGGTTAGCCTGGTATGCCTTTCTTCCATCACTTTATTTACCGCTTTGCTGGAGCCATTGATCAACAAAAAAAACATTTCAAAACTCGAAATTATTGCCGGGCTTTTAATTATAACCGGCATTACCCTTATATTTAAATTTGAAACTCAGTACACTAAGGGGATAATTTCAGGGCTATTCAGCGCCGTTTGCGCCAGCTTATTTTCGATAATTAACTCAAAACACGTTAAAAAAAATGAGGCCCCGGTAATAGCTTTTTACGAACTAACAGGTGCATTTTTACTGGCTACGATCTTCCTTTTATATACTAACGGATTTAACAAAACCATGCTGTTAAAGCCAACCGACATTGGCTATTTACTACTGCTTGGCACCATCTGCACATCGCTGGCATACGTTGCCGGGGTATCTGTAATGCGCGAACTTTCGGCATTCAGGGTAGCACTTATTACCAACCTCGAGCCGGTATATGGCATCCTCATGTCGTTTCTTTTTTTTGGCGATATGCAAAAATTATCTGCTGGTTTTTGGGCCGGCGCGGTGCTAATTTTGTCAACTATCTTCCTTTTTCCGGTGGCCCAAAGCCGTATCCGTAATCGCAAAAACGGCTGATATATTCTTATCAAAATTCAAAAAACGTATACAAATTGGCCCCTTGCCGAGGGTAGGGGAGAAAAATTCGTCATAAATTCAACGCGTTTTAAGCCGTTTTAAGACATTTTTATTTCTGACTGTATTCCAACACATTCCGCTATAATTTGATAAAACCTGGGCAAAATTCAGAAATTTAATTAGTGTATCAATTTTACGTTTGTTTACTATAGAATACACTCAAATTTACACAGCAAGTTACGTTTAAATTTACATCAAAAAATAGCGTTTACTAATATAGTAATAATTATATAAGTAATTTATAATCAATTATAACTATGACTTATTTAAAATTATAATGCAAATAAAAAACGAATGCTATAATTTTATTTACTAAGTTTATTAGCAATTATTAAATAATATATCATAAATAACACATAATAATCTTATAATCAAATTATTAAGACGTACAATATAAAGTATAACTACATTAATCAAAAAACAGTCGACATCACAACACATAGTGTATCGAAATCTTAAAACATAAAAATCAAACAATACACCGGCAATTGACCCTAAATTTTTCGGGCTGATTTTTCGATCAAAAATTTGAGTGAATTTTCCGCCCTAAAAATATTCTCAGCGCTTAGCTCCTCTCAAGTCTTAAAAAATGAGGAGAATAATTTTACTTGAGTTTGTCTCCAACAAAACAGGTTTTATTTTTTCGACTTTTATAAAAGAGATAAAAACCGCATCTTGTAAAAAACATTTCAGCACCAAATACCATGAGTTTAAAAACCATAATTATTATTGTGATAACCGTTTTGCTCACCACCGTACTGACGCAAAATACCGACCAGGTAAGATTTAAAATTTTGTTTACAGATGTGTACCTGTCCAAATTAGTGGTACTGGCTTCGGTAGCAGTTGTGGCTTTTATTTTAGGTGTAATTGTTGGCCGACCTAAAAAAGCAAAATATGATATCGGGGCCTACCATGATGAATTACACAAAAACGATCCCGATACACTAAGCGATGAAGACAGGGACTATATAAATTAAGCTATGGAAAAGAAAATAGGATTTATTGGACTAGGTGCTATGGGCATAGTGATGGCCAAAAATTTAAAAGAAGCAGGCTATCAATTACAAGTTTATAACCGCACAGCTTCAAAAGTTGACGAATTGGGCGGCGGCATTGTTAAATGCAACACCCCTGCCGAAGCAGCAGCAAATGTAGACGCTGTTATAACTATATTATCAGACGATGCGGCGGTGGAAGAAGTGACCACTGCCCTGCTGCAAACACTGCCAAAAAATGCGGTACATATTTCCATGAGCACCATTTCGCCGGACGTTTCTGAAAAACTGGCGTCATTACATGCCGTACAAGGCAATAACTATATTGCAGCCACAGTATTTGGTCGCCCGGAAGCCGCAGCCGCTAAAAAGCTCTGGATTTGCGTCTCAGGCGATACCTCCGCAAAACAGGCCGCAAAACCAATATTAGAAAACCTGGGGCAGGGCATATTTGATTTTGGCGAAAACGCGGGCGGCGCCAATGTGGTGAAGATTGCAGGCAACTTTATGATCGCCTCGTCATTGGAAATTATGGCGGAGGCCTATACCCTCGCCGAGAAAAATGGTTTGGATCGCAAGCAGGTATCAGAATTTTTTTCCTCTACCCTTTTTAGCGCGCCGATTTTTCAAAACTATGGCAAACTGATTGCCAACAAACAGTACGAGCCGGTAGGTTTTATCACCAAATTGGGTTATAAGGATGCCCGCCTGACTTTTAAACTGGCGCAACAAAGCGAAATACCAATGCCTGTGGCAAGTGTGGTACACAACCGTTTGTTAACTGCAATGGCACAAGGCGGCGCGGAGCAGGACTGGATTGAAGGTATAAGCCGCGGCGTTACGGATGATGCGGGGTTGTGATTTCGGATATCGGATGTTCGATTTCGGATTTAGGGGTAAAAACCAAATTCGAAATTGAAAATTCGAAATCCGAAATAAACTAAACATAAAACACCTGATTATTACCTTCTAATGAGGACAGATCAGGTTTTTTATTAAATATCCCAAACACCGATGCCCCGCTCCCACTCATGCTGGCATACAGTGCGCCAGCTTCGTAAAGTGCGGCTTTTACTCCTCTTATTTCGGCATGGTTCTTAAAAATGGATTCTTCAAAATCGTTTTTAATATATTTCTTCCAGTTAGCAATAGGCTCCTGTATTAATTCAAATAAAGAATCTTTTGGCATGGCAGGCTTAACACCCCGGTAAGCTTCGGCGGTTGATACCTGTACGGGCGGCATTACCAGTACAAGATGATATTCGGACAGGTCGAGCTTTACTGGTTCAAACTCATCTCCCTTCTCAAACGCAAATACCGGCTTGTTTTCAATAAAGAAAGCACAATCGGCACCCAAGGCACGGGCATAGTCCTGCATTTGGTCGACAGATAAACCCAAATCAAACTTTTCATTCATTAGCCTGATAAAAAAAGCAGCATCAGCCGAACCACCGCCCAGTCCTGCTCCTATGGGTATATGTTTATGCAGATGAATTTTTACCGGCGGTATATCGAAGTCTTTTTTTAATAGATGATAACCCTTAACGCAAAGGTTGTCCTCCATCCTGCCGGGAATATCAAGTCCTGACGACTCAAAATTTAATTCATCAGCAATAATTACTTCTAAAGCATCTTTAATTTTTATAGGATAGAAAACAGTTTCCAGGTTATGGTAACCATCACTACGGCGTTCGGTAATGTTTAAGCCGATATTTATTTTGGCGTTGGGGAATACTATCATAAAAAGACTAACAACGGCCTGTATTTTTAAACATCCGTAGGATACCAAAAATAGATTATTTTTATTTGTAGTTGCATGTGATTGCTGAGAAATCATTCACTCAATCACTAATTCACTCATTTGCTAATTATAGATGAAACAATACCTTGATTTGATGCGCCATGTAATGGAGAACGGCACGCAAAAGCATGACCGTACCGGCACGGGCACCATAAGCATATTTGGTTACCAGATGCGTTTTAACCTGCAGGAAGGCTTCCCGATGGTTACTACCAAAAAGCTGCATTTAAAATCAATCATCCATGAGTTGATATGGTTTTTAAGCGGCGATACCAATATCAAATATCTAAAAGATAATGGTGTGCGCATCTGGGACGAGTGGGCAGATGCCGATGGCAACCTGGGGCCGGTATATGGCTACCAGTGGCGCTCATGGCCCACACCAAACGGCGGGCATATTGACCAGATAAGCCAGATCATTAACCAGATAAAAAACAATCCGGAGTCGCGCCGTATTATCGTATCAGCATGGAATGTGGCTGATGTTAATCAAATGGCATTGCCGCCATGCCATAGCTTATTTCAGTTTTATGTGGCCGATGGCAAACTGTCCTGTCAATTATACCAGCGCAGTGCCGATATATTTTTAGGTGTGCCTTTTAATATTGCATCGTATGCTTTATTAACCATGATGGTAGCACAGGTATGCGACCTGCAATACGGCGACTTTATCCACACCTTTGGTGATGCGCATTTATATAATAATCACCTGGAGCAAACCAAACTGCAACTAAGCCGCGAGCCGCGCCCGCTGCCAACAATGAAAATAAATCCGGAGGTAAAAGATATATTTAGCTTTAAATACGAAGATTTTACGCTGGAAAATTATGACCCATGGCCGCATATTAAGGGAGAGGTAGCGGTATAATTTTTGTGAAAGTATTTGTAAATTTGTATATGACAGTTTTAGAATTACGTACAGAAATACATAAAGCAGTAGACAATGCACCTGAAAGTGAGTTGCAAAAAATTCTTGTTTATATAAATTCTGTAGAAAAACCCGACCTCGACAAAGAAAAATTCAACCAGTTTATTGATAAGGTTTTTAAAGAAGACCATGAGCTTTTAAGACGATTGGCTCAATGATAGATTTAAACATCGCGTTGGTCGTCCATGAAAAATCCATTCAATTATTTGGTGGCGGAAGTGGAGTAAGAGATAATGGCGCATTACTTGCAGCTTTAGGAAGGCCCTATCAAACTTTTGACCAACAAGAATTATATCCTTCGCCCGTAGAAAAAGCTACAGCAATATTTGAAAGTCTTATTATCAATCATCCTTTTATTGATGGAAACAAACGTACAGCGTATGTATTACTGCGGACAATGTTATCTATTTACAATTTAGATATTATGGCTTTTGAAGATGAAAAGTACGACATGACCATTGCAGCAAGCAGCGGCCAGATAAGATTTGACGAAATTAAACATTGGATCGAAAATCATTTAGTATCTATTAATCCATGATCGTATCCATTGTAGTAGCCATAGCCCAAAACCATGCTATTGGTAAAAACAACCAATTGCTTTGGCATTTGCCTAAGGACCTGAAACATTTTAAGGAAATTACCAGCGGGCACACCATAATTATGGGCCGCAAAACTTACGACTCGGTTGGTAAACCGCTGCCTAACCGCCGCAATATTGTAGTTACCCGCCAGGATATTACTATTGATGGCTGCGAAGTGGTAAATTCATTGCAGGATGCCCTAAAACTGGCTGAAGGTGTTGACGAGGTCTTTATTGTGGGAGGTGCAGAGATATATAAACAGGCTATGCCATTAACCGACCGCATTTATTTAACCATAGTACACGAAAATTTTGAGGGCGACGCCTATTTTCCTGAAATAAAGGAAGATATATGGAAAGAAACCGCCAGAGAAGATTATCAGGCAGATGAAAAACACGCATTTGCTTACTCATTTATTACGCTTGAGCGGCGGTAACATTTAAAAGGATTATTTTGTTTGAATATAAAATTTTATGCTTGTAAAATTTTATTAGATTTGCCGTCTTGTTTAAAAAAATTATAAACTAATTATATTAAATATTCTGATTCACGATGCAAGGTAAAGGGGTTATTAAATTTTTCGCTATACTGCTGGCTGTTGTTTGCATATACCAGCTTTCGTTTACTTGGGTAGCGCATAAAGTTGAAAACGACGCGAGGATATATGCCAAAGGCGATACTGCGAAAGAAAAAAATTATTTAGATTCAATGTCGACACAGCCGGTATATCCTATATTGGATCATACCTATCAATACTGTATTGACAGAGAGTTGGCACTGGGCCTTGACCTTAAAGGTGGCATGAATGTTACCATGCAGTTGTCATTGGTTGAGTTGGTAAAAGCATTATCAGGCAATAACCCCGATCCGATATTTAACCAGGCATTATCAAATGCCAACGTATTGGCCAAAACCAGCCAGACTGATTACATTACCTTATTTGTTAA
>JAICMD010000236.1 GCA_025929405.1 Mucilaginibacter sp.
CAGGCAATTTGCCAATAACTTTACAGCTTTTTCATTTAGGGGGCAGGTACAGGCCGGCGAAGTGATGGATTATTCGCATAGCCAGGTATTTAACGCCTTAAAAAACCTTTACCTTTCAACAGGAGTAGGCTATATAGTTAACCATATAACCGCTATTAACCGGTATGCGGCCAACGGTACTTATACCGATGGATTAGACAACAGCAACTATATATTTATACCCGCCCGCATAGGTTATGAATTTAAAGTGTTTAATGAATATAACCAACCATCATTTAAAATTGATATTGGCTACCAGTATAATTTTGTAATGGGCGATAACCTGGATGGTTTTGCAGTGGGCGGAAATCAGGACAAATTTAGCCAGATAACCGTAGGCTTTAAATTTGCCCTGGGCGGTATTACTTCATATAAAAAACAAATTCATTATTAACCCTGTGATTTGATTTTTTTGGCAGGGTTTTTACTATATTGTATTATATAAAAACCTACAGCTATGAATACTAACAATTCAAACTCGCCTTTTGATAACGAAAATACCGACAGGGACAGAACCCTTAAAGATGAATTGGGCGAAACCATTGACAAAGAACAATTAAAATTTAATGCCGATACTAACAGCTTTGAGTATGATGTAAAAAGCGACGATCCGGATTACGATCATCCCGACCCTTATAACACGGCTGTAAAAAACGGCGCCGATTTCGACTCGACCTATGATGAGGCTAACCCTTATGATAGTGTTGACGAATATATCCCTAACGAAAGTCTGGAAGATGATGTAGAGTTATTAGGCATGCACGTTGATCATGGCGAAAGCGTGGATGTTGACCCAATTGACGAGATATTATCACGCACCCCCGAAGATGAGCGCGATGATCTGGATGAAGAAGGGTACCCTAAGAATGACAGGTAAATGACAACCTTGTCCCAAACGTCATTGTAAGGGACGAAGCAATCTCTAAACCAGACAGCCAAGAACGAAATGTCCGTTTAAAACAATTATCATGGAAATTGATCAGCAAGTGCAGAGATTGCTTCGTTACAGCAATGACGTAGCGGAAAAATGCTAATCAAAATCCAGATTAAACCGCTTTCTAAGCTCCAGTAGCTGCGGGTTTTTACTGGCCATATACTGAAATTTTTCCTGGCTGGTATAAGGGCGCTTAACTACCATCTGTTCATCAACACGGGTAATAACATCAATATCAAAATTACGCAGGGTGGTACGTAAATAGTTAAGCATATCGGGTTTTTCGCTTTTAAACAGATCTTCCTGTATTTTATTCCCAACCACAATTTCAAAAATGTAAGGCTTCAGCATTTTTGGCACTTCCGAAATAAATATGGTAAACAGGTTCATTTTACCCTGTGCCTTTATA
The DNA here is from genome assembly GCA_025929405.1 of Mucilaginibacter sp. GTDB lineage: Bacteria > Bacteroidota > Bacteroidia > Sphingobacteriales > Sphingobacteriaceae > Mucilaginibacter. The sequence goes on from JAICMD010000236.1 coordinate 1,383, forward strand.
TTGGCGGCATGGGTATTCCATTCTTTTAAAAATGCATCAAAAGTAAAATCATCCTTAGCGGTACCTTTTATATATGGGTCATCTTCTTTTGCAACCTCATCGGCAGTTTTAGCAATATCTTTCAGTGAAGGAATTTTTACTGAGGTGCCCGCTGATTTTAAATTTGGAATAAAAACTTTAGGCTTTTCTTCTTCGACGGCATTTACAACCGGGCTTGACGGTTCTTGAACAGGTTTTTGGCCGATTGCCTCAACGGACTTAGCGGCAATATATGGCGCCTGATCTTCAGAAACCATTGATACAGCCGGTGCAGGTGTTTGCGGTTTACTTACAGGGGCTGTTGTTGGGGTATCAGGTTTTTTTTTTAATTGCCCGTTATTGTCGGGCATTGCGGCGGGCATACTGCCCATATTAAAAACCGATGGCAGATGACACATTTTAAGCAGAGCCAGTTCAACCTGTAAGCGCTGGTTTTTACTCAACTTATAGTTCAGATCGCACTGATTGGCAATATTCATGGCCGAAAGCAGGAACGATACACTGGCTGATTGTGATTGCTGCAGATACTTGGCCCTGATACCCTCGCTTACCTCAAGTAGTTTTAATGTAGCTGCATCCTTACCTACCAGCAGGTTACGGAAATGATCTGAAAGACCCGATATAAAATGCGCGCCATCAAATCCTTTGGTTAGTATTTCATCAAACAACAATAAAGTATTGGCGGTATCTTCAGCAAGCAGGCTATTGGTAAGGTTAAAATAATAATCATAATCCAGTATGTTCAGATTATCGATAACCGAACGGTAGGTAACTTTCCCTTCCGAAAAGCTTACTATCTGGTCGAACATCGATAGCGCGTCGCGTAAACCGCCATCAGCTTTTTGGGCAATAATATGCAAACCATCAGGTTCACAGCTTATATTTTCCTTTGCAGCTATTGAAGCCAGATGCGCGGCCATATCATCAACCGTAATACGGTTAAAATCAAATATCTGGCAGCGCGAAAGTATGGTAGGCAGTATTTTATGTTTCTCGGTAGTGGCTAATATAAATATGGCGTAGTGCGGTGGTTCTTCTAAGGTTTTCAGGAACGCGTTAAAAGCCGCCTGCGATAGCATGTGCACTTCATCAATAATATATACCTTATAGCGTGCGCCCTGTGGAGGTATACGTACCTGCTCAATAAGGCTGCGGATATCATCAACCGAGTTGTTTGATGCAGCATCTAACTCATGGATGTTAAATGAATTGCCATTTTGAAAGGCGCGGCATGAATCGCATTCGCCGCAGGCCTCGCCGTTGGGTTGCAGATTGGTACAATTTATAGTTTTGGCCAATATACGCGCGCAGGTAGTTTTACCAACACCCCGCGGGCCGCAAAACAAAAATGCCTGCGCAAGCTGATTATTTTTAATGGCGTTTTTTAGCGTGTTGGTAATATGTTGCTGACCAACAACGGTTTCAAAAGTAGCCGGGCGATATTTGCGTGCCGAAACAATAAAATTATCCACAGCCACTAAGATAGCAAGAAAATAGCGCTATCAAAATACAGCCGCTTAATTAAATAACTGGATGTACAACCTTTAACGTGTCTGTTCCGTAACAGGGAAGTAGATTTTTTGTAAAGATTAATTATATTTGAGACATATCTATTAAAAGCACATTAACAAGCAGTTATATACTGTTTAACAAATAAGTAGCCACGTTGGTATTTGAGGGAAAGAATGTTTAAAACCATTGTAAAGCATTTATTTTTACTGGCTTTATGTATTGTTTTTTCGGCTACACGGGTTTTTGGGCAAGCAATAAACATTGGCACCCTTAATACTGGCCCATACGCCCCGGGTTCAACCATTACAGTTCCATTTCATATTGATAATACGGGCGGATCATTTGACAGAACAAACACTTTTACCCTTTATAAGCTTACCATCATGTGATACTGAACGGAGATTTGAAGGGGCACGCAGATGTTACGACTTTTATTAAACAAAAAGCCGCTTATAATAGCGGCTTTTTGTTTAATATGGCATTAATTCCAATGTCCGGCTATCCATACATAGCCTCTTGGCCTATGTTCCCATCGGCCCGCAACCCATACAGCACCGGGGCGCGGGGGCTTTGCCCAATAACCTTTATGATAAACATAAGTGCGTGAGCCGGGAGTCCATTCTTCGTCAACCCAAACATGGCGTGGCGAAGGACGAGCACCTCGTACCACAACCCTTGCTCCAGGACGGTTAGGGCGCAAACGTACAACTAATTGTGCACTACTATCTGCTACACTAAATAATAAAGCCGCTGTTAATAACAATAAACTTTTTCGGAGATTTTTCATAATAATAATGTGTTGATGTATCCTTTAGAACAAAAGAACACACACAAGGTTTAATGCCATTAATGCAAAGCCTATTTTGATGTTGCCCAATAGCCTGGTATACGTTCGTACCCGGCTTTACTTTTTTTCCAGTAACCTTTTACATAATGAGATTTTGAAGTTGGCGGGAATGTCCAATATCCATCTAAATGATAATACTTATTATTAATAAACTGCCATTCTTCGGGTACCCAAACCTCATACTTGTTAGGGCGCGGGGGTATTTTTTTTTTGCTGGGTGCAGGCGGTACTTTCAAATGGGCCTGTGCATAAGTATTTACAACACCAAACAATGATATTGCAAATATTAAAATCAAAATTTTCTTGATCTTCTTCATTGAAATATTTGTTTTTATTAGATGCGAATTTAATATGTTGTTAAAAAAATGAAAAGCTTATTTTAAAATTTTACAGCGTTTTTTTATAACCACCAATAGTAAATTTGTAGTTTAGAAAATTATAATATCACTCATTTTATAGCATGTCAGCCCAAGAAATCAAACAAAAAATAGAGGCCTTAACAGCCGAATTAAAACAGCACAGTTATAACTATTATGTTTTGGCAATGCCTGTTATATCTGACTTTGAGTTTGATAAAAAGCTGGAAGAACTAGATAAACTGGAAAAGCAATTCCCGGAGTTTGCCGACCCCAACTCGCCTACACAACGGGTTGGCGGCGAAATTACTAAAGAGTTTATTACTGTAAGGCATAAATGGCCCATGCTATCACTGGGTAATACGTATAACCAACAGGAATTGCTTGATTTTGATCAACGCATACGTAAAGCCATAGGCGATAATTTTGAATACGTTTGCGAGTTAAAATTTGATGGCTTGTCTATGAGCTTAACCTATCAGGATGGTAAATTGCTGCGTGCAGTTACTCGCGGCGATGGTGTACAAGGCGATGACGTTACTACCAATATACGTACCATTAACAGTATACCCAAACGCCTAACCGGCGGCGGTTATCCTGATGAGTTTGAAATTCGAGGCGAAGTTTTTATGCACCTTAAAGCTTTTGAACGCTTAAATAAAGAACGGATAGATAATAGTGAGCAGCCTTATGCCAACCCACGCAACTTTGCTTCGGGTACGGTTAAGATGCAGGATTCGGCTGAAGTAGCACGCCGCCCCCTAGATTGCTTTTTATACTTTTTGTATACTGATAAGCCATTATTTAAAACCCATTGGGAAAGCCTGGAGGCAGTAAAAAGCTGGGGGTTCCATGTAAATGAACATAGCCGTTTATGCAATGATATAAATGGCGTGTTTGACTTTATTGCCTACTGGGATAAAAAACGGTTCGATCTGAGCTATGATATTGACGGTATAGTAATTAAGGTAAATAACTATAACCAGCAGCAGGAATTGGGCTTTACTGCTAAATCGCCGCGCTGGGCCATATCTTATAAATTTAAGGCAGAGCAGGTGCAAACTGAATTATTGGCCGTAACATACCAGGTAGGCCGTACCGGGGCAGTTACACCTGTAGCTAATTTAAAACCTGTGCTGCTGGCGGGCACTACAGTAAAACGTGCCACCTTGCATAATG
>JAICMD010000113.1 GCA_025929405.1 Mucilaginibacter sp.
AACCAACATATTAGCCGGTGTGGTCACATAGTAATCATAGTTGCCGTAATCGCAGTAGAACTCACCCAAGCCCATATAAGGCAGCGTATTCCAACCTTCAACATCGTCGTAAACGCACATGCGCGGGTACCATTGCGCTATCTCATATATCCAGCCATTTTTACTTTCCTGGCGGCCCATGCGGTCGGTACCATATTCGGGCACATCAAAGGCATATTCAATTTTTAATTGCAGTTTATTGCCGCTGCCTTTTAAGGTATCTTTTAACCTTATCTGCATACGGGTATCGGTAATAATGTAATCGGCTTTTTCAGCTTTACCGTTTTTGATTATCGATACCGATTTTATTTCATCGCCATTGGTATAAGTTTTATTGGCAAACCTGCCACCCGTAACCGGACTGGTGGCTTCTGCACGCGAATCTTCCTTGTAAATATTCTGGTCTACCTGCAACCATAAAAATGGCAAGCCATCAGGACTGTTGTTGGTATAAGTTATCAAAGCCGACCCGCTAACGCGATGTTTGGCGGTATCTAATGCAACATTCAGCTTATAATCGGCACGGTTTTGCCAGTATTTGGGGCCGGGCGCACCTGATGCTGTACGAAACTCGTTGCCTTTATCATGATAAAACAAAGGAGAAAAAACCTTATGCTGATCGTATTTGCTTTGAGGAGCCTGTGCTTCCTGCGCATAGGCTGTATAAGTACCTGCCGCTAATAACACGGCAGTAATAATTTTATGGAATCTCATTACAGGTTTATTTTATTTAAAGGTAGTATAACGACATAAATAATAAAAATATATGGCTGTTGCGTATTATTGGTAACAATTATTAATTTAAAATCATTATGTATAACAAATGATGCTGTAAATATTAAATAGTTACCCTTTTATAACAACTATCTTTGTTTTATCCTGATCATCATTACAATTATTATGAATGATTTTATAGCCGCCCGCTCACAAATGGCCCTTTCATTGGGGTTTCACATCATCTACTCATGCATTGGTATGGTTATGCCGGTTTTTATGGCGGTGGCGCATTATAAATACTTAAAAACCAACGATGTTGTTTATAAAAATATTACCCAGGCCTGGAGCAAGGGGGTAGCTATATTTTTTGCGACAGGGGCCGTATCGGGCACCATGCTTTCATTTGAACTTGGCTTATTATGGCCCGGTTTTATGAGACATGCGGGGCCTATATTCGGTATGCCATTTTCGTTGGAAGGAGTGGCATTTTTTATTGAGGCAATAGCTTTAGGTTTCTTTTTGTATGGATGGAAACGCTTTAATAAATGGTTCCATTGGTGTACCGGAGTACTAGTTGGGGTAAGTGGTATTATATCGGGCATATTGGTAGTGGCAGCTAATGCCTGGATGAACAGCCCGGCTGGTTTTGATTATGTAAACGGGCAATATTTAAACATCGACCCAATAAAAGCCATGTTTAATGACGCATGGTTCCCCGAAGCTTTGCACATGAGCATTGCCGCCTTTGCAGCTACAGGGTTTGCCGTTGCGGGTATACATGCTTTAATGATATACCGCAGGCAAAACATTACTTTTCATACCAAAGCATTTAAAATAGCTATCGCCTTTGCTGCGGTTGCCGCGATTTTACAACCTCTAAGCGGCGATATATCAGCAAAGGATGCGGCTAAACGACAACCGGCCAAACTCGCAGCTATGGAAGCATTGTTTAAAACCCAGGCTCATGCCCCGCTGGTTATTGGCGGTGTGCCCGATATTGCCACAAAAGAAGTTAAATACGGTATTGAGTTACCCGGCATGTTGAGTTTTTTGGTGCATGATGATGTAAGTAAACCAGTGAAAGGTTTGGATGCCATCCCTGTTAACGAACAACCGCCTGTTGCCATAACACATTATGCCTTCCAAATAATGGTAGCTACAGGCATGGCCATGATGGCTATTGCCATATTATACTTTGTTGCCCTATGGAAAAAGCGCAACTGGCTATTTAAAAAATGGTTTTTACAATTATTTATCATTGCAACACCCTTTGGTTTTATTGCTGTTGAGGCCGGGTGGACGGTTACCGAAGTAGGTCGTCAGCCCTGGATAATGCAGGGTATTATGCGCACCAGCGAGGCGGTAACGCCTATGCCGGGCATACAGTACTCGTTTTACCTGTTTACATTTATTTATTTTACACTAAGCCTGGCTGTTATATTTTTATTATCAAGGCAAATTAAAATGGTACCTGAGTTGTATGATAAATAAAACAAATACCAATGTCATTTCGAACGAGGTACGAGAGAGAAATCTTTCACATCAGACAGCCATCGGATGTTATTTTATAAGATTTCTCACTGCGTTTCGAAATGACAGTTATATTTAATTGATATGTTAACCGTAGTTATCCTCTTCCTGTGTTTTGCCATAATGCTTTACTTTTTGTTAGGCGGGGCCGATTTTGGTGCAGGCATTATTGAACTGTTTACATCCAACCCAAACAAAAACCGCACGCGCCGTACCATGTACCAGGCCATTGGCCCTATTTGGGAAGCTAACCACATGTGGTTAATTATTGCCGTGGTAATATTGTTTGTTGGTTTTCCGGACATTTATGCTACCCTATCTATTTATCTGCATATACCTATATTAATTATGCTGATGGGTATTATCGCGCGCGGAACGGCCTTTTCGTTTCGTAATTATGATGCGATTAAGGGTGAGCGCACGCAAAACCTGTATAACCACATCTTTGTTTATTCAAGCTTTGTTACGCCCTTGTTTTTGGGGATTATAGCAGGCAGCGCCATATCGGGCCAAATAAACACTACCCCAACCGGGTTTATGCAAGCTTATGTTTATAGCTGGCTCAATCTGTTTTCAATTGCAGTTGGTTTATTTACCGTTACACTATGCGGGTTTTTAGCTGCGATATACCTTATCGGCGAATCAACCGCCGAAAAAGATATTAAACGCTTTATACTGAAAGCTAAAGTATTAAATATACTGGCCTTTGTTTGCGGTGGATTGGTATTCTTAGCTGCAGAGATACAAAACATACACCTTGCACACTGGATTTTTGGTAACCCTATAAGCCTTACGGCAGTTATCGCAGCCTCTATATCGTTAGTATTATTATGGATAACCATAAGTAAGGGCAAGCGTTTTATTGCCCGGATATTTGCCACCTTCCAGGTGAGTATGATATTATTATCCGTTGGTTACCGCCACTACCCTAACCTGGTAATAATAAAAGGCGGGCAAAATCTGTCGCTACTCGAAAACCACGCTCCTGATAAAACTATTGATACGCTGGGAGCTGCTTTGTTGATAGGCAGTTTATTTATATTGCCATCATTATTTTATCTGTATTACAGTTTTAAGGATAGGAACAGAGAAGGTCATTGAGTCATTGGGTCATTATATCATTGAATATCGGCCAAACAAAAATGACTTAATGACACAATGACTTAATGACTCTTATTATAAAAATGGCGTTTTTACTACTTTTGCTTTAACCTTATTGTCTCTTATTTTGATATAAATTTCGGTGCCTTCTTTAGCAAATCCGGTTTTTACATAGCCCATGCCTATTGCCTTTTGCAATGATGGCGATTGTGTGCCTGAAGTTACTTTACCAATTATGTTGCCATCTGCGTCAGCTATTTCATAATCATGGCGGGGTATGCCACGCTCTATCATTTCAATGCCTATCAGTTTACGGGATATGCCTTCCTGCTTTTGTTGCTGTAAAGCTGCTGAGTTGGTAAACTCTTTAGTAAATTTAGTTATCCAGCCCAAACCAGCTTCCAATGGCGAAGTGGTATCATCAATATCATTACCGTACAGGCAAAAACCCATTTCAAGTCGTAGCGTATCACGTGCACCTAAACCAATTGGTTTAATACCAAAGCTCTCGCCCGCTTTAAATACGGCTTCCCAAATGTGGTCAGCGTGTTGGTTATCAAAATATATCTCAAAACCACCTGCACCGGTATATCCTGTGGCGGAAACAACAACATTATCCACCCCGGCAAATTTGCCACGTTTAAAGGAGTAATACTCCATTGAACTCAGATCGATATCAGTTAATTTCTGCAAAGCTTCAGCAGCTTTGGGACCTTGAATAGCTAATAATGTGGTGCGGTCCGATATATCTTTCATCTCCACGCCCATATCATCGTATTTAGATATCCAGTTCCAGTCCTTCTCAATATTTGATGCGTTAACCACCAGCATATAGGTTTTTTCGTCCAAACGATAAACCAGCAGGTCATCAACTATACCGCCATCTTCATTTGGCAGGCAAGAGTATTGCACCTTACCGTCTACCAACTTTGAGGCATCGTTACTGGTTATTTTTTGTATTAGTTGCAGTGCATGGTCGCCTTTCAGAATAAACTCGCCCATGTGGCTTACATCAAATACGCCTACTCCTTTGCGCACTGTGTCATGCTCGGCATTTATGCCCGAGTATTGCACTGGCATATTATAACCCGCAAAAGGAACCATTTTTGCACCGAGCGCTATATGTTTTAATGTTAAAGCTGTGGTTTTCATATTATTCAATTACACTTTCTTCAAATGCATAATCTTCAATAGGCGGGCAACTGCATATTAAGGTGCGGTCGCCATAGGTATCATTAACCCTACCTACTGATGGCCAGAATTTATTGGCAGCAACATAAGGCAGCGGAAACGCTGCTTTTTGGCGGGTATATGGTTTATCCCATTCGTTAGCAGTAATTACCGATACCGTATGCGGCGCATTTTTTAGTGGATTGTTCAGTTTGTCTGATAAACCTTTTTGTACATCATCAATTTCATGACGAATAGAGATCATCGCGTCGCAAAAACGGTCAAGTTCGTGTTTTGGTTCCGATTCGGTTGGTTCCACCATTACCGTACCTGCAACGGGGAATGATACTGTTGGCGCATGGAAACCATAATCCATTAAACGCTTGGCTATATCGGTAACTTCAATGCCAAAATTTTTAAATGCGCGGCAATCCAATATCATTTCATGCGCACAACGGCCATGCGAGCCGCTGTATAATACCGGATAATGTTTTTCCAGACGGGATTTAATATAATTGGCGTTCAATATTGCATAACGGGTAGCATTAGTTAACCCATCCGGCCCCATCATAGCAATATAGGCATGTGATATCAATAATATAGAAGCAGAACCCCAGGGCGCTGCCGATACTGCATGAATAGATTTACCTTTATCAATATCAACAACCGCATGGCCCGGAAGATATGGTACAAGGTGTTTAGCCACACCTATCGGACCAATGCCCGGGCCGCCGCCGCCGTGTGGTATACAAAAGGTTTTGTGTAAATTAAGGTGGCAAACATCAGCACCAATATTTGCCGGACTGGTTAAGCCTACCTGTGCATTCATATTAGCGCCATCCATATAAACCTGGCCTCCATTAGCATGTATGATCTCGCATATTTCGATGATCGATTCTTCAAACACGCCGTGGGTTGACGGATAAGTTACCATCAGACATGAAAGTTCGTCTTTATATTGCTCTGCTTTTTCTTTAAGATCATTTACATCAATATTGCCATTGTCATCGCATTTAACTACTATGATCTTCATCCCTGCCATAGCTGCTGATGCGGGATTGGTACCATGTGCCGATGATGGTATTAAAGCAATATTACGGTGATCATCTCCCCTGTCTAAATGGTAAGCACGTATTACCATTAAGCCTGCATATTCACCTTGTGCACCTGCATTGGGCTGCAGGCTCATAGCAGCAAAACCGGTAATTTCTGACAACCAGTCGTTCAGTTCAGCAAATATCTGCATATAACCGCCTGTTTGATCAACAGGTGCAAACGGGTGCATACGGCTAAACTCCGGCCAGGTAACCGGAACCATTTCGGTTGTAGCATTCAGCTTCATGGTGCATGAACCTAAAGCTATCATGGAATGGCAAAGCGAAAGGTCCTTTGCTTCCAGCGATTTAATATAGCGCAGCATTTCGTGCTCTGAGTGGTGCGAATTAAACAGCGGATGCGTTAAATATGTCGATGTACGCTGCTTACCTGCCGGGATAGTAGTTTGCAGGTTTGCTTTTAATTCGTCAAAATTCACATCGTGTATGCTTTTACCTTTTACCTTAGCAAAGAAGCGAACAATGGTTTTAATATCGTCCGGCGATGTTGTTTCATCAATTGAAATGGTAATGCCCGAACCTGTATAGTTTAGGTTCATTTCATTATTCAACGCTTCGGCATGTATTGAACCGGTAAGGTCGCCGGTTTCAAATTTTAAAGTATCAAAATACCCTTTGTTTAGTTGCTGATAACCTAAAGCGGTTAAAGCATTATCCAATAATACAGCTAAACCATGTATCCTTTCGGCAATTTTCTTTAATCCGTCCGGTCCATGATAAACCGCATACATTCCGGCCATAATAGCTAATAAAGCTTGCGCGGTGCAAATATTTGAGGTTGCTTTATCCCTGCGGATATGCTGCTCGCGGGTTTGCAATGCCATGCGTAATGCATAGTTATCAGCACTATCAATAGTAACCCCGATAATACGGCCCGGCATTGAGCGTTTGTATTCTTCCTTAGTAGCAAAAAATGCCGCATGTGGCCCGCCAAAGCCCATAGGTACACCGAAGCGTTGTGTTGAACCCACTACAATATCGGCACCCCATTCGCCCGGCGGCGTTAGTAATACCAGGCTCATTATATCAGCAGCTACGGTAAGCTTTATGCCTTTTTCGTGCAGTTTGTTGGCAAAATACTTATAATCATAAACCTCGCCGCTGCCTGCAGGATACTGCACTATAGCGCCAAACATATCATCAGTTAATTCAACTGTTTCATGATTGCCTATTACCAGTTCAATACCATAAGGTTGCGCGCGAGTTTTTAAAATATCAATAGTTTGTGCAAATACATCCTGCGACACAAAAAACACTTTTGCATTTTGATTTTTGCGCAAGCTATATTGCATAAACATTGCCTCTGCGGCGGCTGTCCCTTCATCCAATAAAGACGCATTGGCAATTTCCATCCCGGTTAGGTCAATAACCATGGTCTGAAAATTTAATAAAGCCTGTAAACGTCCCTGCGCAATTTCGGCCTGATATGGGGTATATTGGGTGTACCATCCGGGGTTTTCCAAAATATTTCTTTGGATAACGCCGGGTACTATAACGTCATAATAACCTTGTCCAATAAAGCTTTTATATACTTTATTTTTACTGGCTGTTTGCTTTAAATTATTCAGATAATCAAACTCGCTTTTTGCTGCGGGTAATTGTAAAGCTTGCTTCAGGCGTATCCTTGCCGGAACTGTTTCATCAATTAATTGATCTAACGTGTTTACAGCTAATGCGTTTAGCATTTCCGCGGTTGCATTTTCATCCGGGGCGATATGCCTTTTTTCAAAAAGTTCCCGGTAATCAGTGTTTAAATCCATCTAAAAAACTTAAAATTTCTTTCCAGCAAAATTAAGCATTAGCCAATTTTTATTTACCATGCTTAGTTATATTAGCAAATATTCCTTCAAAAAGTATCTTTTTTATAAAAAAAAACTTAACTTAACATATTAAACCACCCTTAGTAGAAAAATTTACCACGATGGACACGATTGATGAAATTGACAAAGCTATTTTGCGCGAACTTCAAAAAAATGCCAAAATAACTACCAAAGAACTTGCATCGACATTAAACCTTACCATATCGCCTGTATATGAGCGCATTAAACGTTTAGAAAGTCTTGGATTTATAAAAGAATATGTTGCGGTGCTTAATAAAGATAAGATCAATAAACCCTTCATCAGCTATTGCCAGGTATCTATGCGTTACCATGAGGAATATATTGATAAATTTCAGGAAGAAATATTAAAGCTTGAAGAGGTGCAGGAATGTTACCACATAGCGGGACAAATTGATTTCCTGTTAAAAATTAACGTCGGCAGTATTGAGGAATACCATGATTTTATCAGGTATAAACTATCTAAAATACCCAACATTGGTATTTTAAACAGTGCCATTGTGCTTAAGGAGATTAAGCATACGTATGCTTACAATATTTAAGTGAATGGGGAGTGGTGAGTAATAAGTGGGTGCTCAATTGGTGTGCACCTAATAATCTATTACCAAAGTAAGCATTTAAGCATATTTCCAAATTCACCACTCACCACTCACCACTCACTAATCACTAATCACTAATCACTAATCACGTTGGTACTACCATCTCATCATCAAACCTCGAATTAATAGTATCCTTAGGAGGTTTTCTGTGCCAGTATGATGCAAGTATTGAACCGGTTATATTCATTATTGGCGAGAATACTGCTGATGCCAAACCAATTGTAGCAGGCTTACCCATTGATGTAGCCAAACTTGAGGCTAAACCGCCGTTTTGCATACCCACTTCAATAGCTATAGTGCGGCAGTCGCGCTCGGCAAGGCCAAGCAAGCGTGCTGTCCAATAACCAAACATATAACCACCCGAGTTATGTATAAATGCACAAATAATAAGTGCAGGGCCAATAACAATTAAGTTATTACGGCCAGCAGCTACAATAATTATAATTACACAGGCAATACCAAACATAGATAATATAGGCATAGCTTTATCCAGCCAGTGTACCTTGCCCTTAAAAAATTTATTGAACAATAGCCCACCGCCAATTGGTATAATTACTACCTTAACAATATCAAGCATCATGGCTAATGCATCAACCTGCACAAACTGACCGCCTAAAAACTTCATCCATATTGGCGTAATAAAAGGTGCCAGTACGGTAGCAACTGCTGTTAATGTTACTGATAGTGCAAGGTTAGCGTTAGCCAGATATGACATTACATTTGATGCCAGGCCGCAAGGCATACTGCCAATTAAAACAACGCCTGCCGCAATTTCGGGTGGGAAGTTAAAAGCTTTAGCCAATGAAAAACCTAAAAGCGGCATTACGGTAAAATGGCCGGTTAAGCCAATAAGCACAGCTTTAGGAGTTTTTATAACACCGGCAAAATCCAGTAGACTCATTTCGGTACCCATACCAAACATAATAATCTGTATTAAGGGGGTTATGAGTTTAGAAAACTTGTACCCATTATATGATATAAAATAGGTTGGATACTGCAAAGCAGCAACTACCACTCCAAAAATAATCATGGTAAATGCAAAACCTTTTAGAATTTTATACCCCCTGAAACCTATTGATAACGCCAGAAAAGCAAGTATCAGCAGTGGGGCGCCTACCTCATAATTTGCATTAAAAAGCATTACCAGCGCTGCCAAAAATGCTATACCGGCAGTAGCTAATGCTGATTTGTAAAAGTTCATTTGTTTTAGTTTAGTTTAAGCTTCTGTTATAGCGAAGCCATTGGTTTATAATGCTGCAAGTATACAACATCTTTAAATAACAGAAAAGCCGGGTTAATAAATTAACCCGGCTTATTTAATAATGTAGTTATTATTCAAAGAAAGGAACGTTTCTTGCAGCGTATTTCTTTAAACCTTCGATGTTAATATCAACACCAATACCCGGAGCGTTTGATACAACCAGGTAACCCTTTTCAATAAATGGTTTATCGTAAACAACAATATCTTTCCAAACCTGATCAGTATCACTCTTTGTTTGCCACTCTAATATATGGAAGTTAGGTACTGCAGCACAAACGTGTGCAGCCGCCATAGCACCTACATAGCTGCCTACCATGTGCGGAGAGAAAGGCGTATAATATGCATCAGCCAATGCGGCTATACGTAAACCCTCGCCCAAACCACCGCATTTTTGCAAGTCAGGCATAATAATATCTAACGCATTTTCAGCCAAAGGACGTGCAAAACCATAGGTTAAATAAATATTTTCACCTGCACAAATTGGTGTGCTGGTTTCCTGGGTAATGCTTTTGTAAACCTCCAGGTTATCAGCAGGGATTGGCTCTTCTAACCACATCAGGTTTAAAGGTTCCATCATTTTTGCTACACGACGACCGGTTGGCGCATCATAGCGTCCGTGCATGTCGCAGCAAATATCAATGTGCGAACCCACTTCTTTCCTAACTGCCGCAATAGCATTATACATCCTTTCGCATTCAGCTAAGCTGCCGGTCCAGTTTGTACGGTCA
>JAICMD010000292.1 GCA_025929405.1 Mucilaginibacter sp.
GTACTACCGCCAGATTTATGTTACGCGTCCTATAGTCCCACTTAGCAATAAAGATATTGGTTTTTTGCCGGGCGATATAAAATCAAAAATAGACCCGTACATGGCGCCTATATGGGATAACCTGAAATTTATTCGTGATCAGTTTGCTGAGGATGAAAAAATGCAGGCCAAACTGGATGAACTGGTAGCCAATGATAAAATATCCATAGCGCCCTTAGCATTTATTCGCGGACGTACATTAAGCAAGATATTTTTTATTGTTGATGAGGCCCAAAACCTTACCCCGCACGAAATAAAAACCATCATTTCCCGTGCAGGTGAGAACAGCAAATTTGTTTTTACTGGTGATATTTACCAGATAGATACTCCATACCTGGATGCTGAAAGTAACGGTTTGTCTTACCTAATAGATAAAGCCAAAGAGCATCCGCTGTATGCTCACATCACCCTGCAAAAAGGGGAGCGGAGTGAGTTGGCTAATTTGGCTACGGAACTACTATAACACGAAATCATGCCGAAACAAGTTCGGCATGACTTCGTATTTTCTTAATCCTCCGCCACCACACTCTCCGTTACCTTAGCTATATCATTACTTATTTTATTAATAAAGCCCAACTGATCCTTCAATAAATTATCAGCTACCGATGATTGTGGTTGGATAAAAGCTTCTTTTTCCTGTTTCTCGCCAATAAATTCAAGGCGCTTGCCGCCTAACTGTTTGTTGCTTTCATTAAGCAGGGCAAAGCTCTTTTTAATAATTTTAAGGCTATCGGGTTGAGCCTTATGAATGCCTTTTACGGTGATATCAGAAGCAATGGTTGCTATATATGATGACAGGATATGATTAAGTACCACAAATTTATGGATATCCTTAATATTGCGTTGTTTGCTTTTTGGCTCGGAAGTCATCCGCTCAAAAGCGGCAGATAAGTTGGCCGATTTTACGTAAACATCTTTCCGCGCCAGCTTATAATCAGTAGTAGTAACCGTTTTTCCGGTTATAGTATCCGCAATTTTCAGTAAATAATTTAAGTTGGCATATATTACCTCTGATAATGTTTTCTTCATCTGCTCAAACTCCCAGGTAGGGAAAATAGCATAGCTGGCAATAAACGCAATGGTTGACCCGATAATAGTATCAATAATCCGCTCCTCAACAATATCTAAATGCCCTATACCTAAAAATTTGAATAATATCAGCACATAAGGCGTCATAAATATTACGCTCACCACATAATTTAACCGCGAAAAGCTATAAGTGCCCATCATAAATATCACCATTAAAACAAATTGTACGTTGTTATTAGGTATAAGCAATAAAATTAATACGCCAATAATACCACCGCCAATGGTGCCCACCAAACGCTGGTAGTTACGCTGTTTAGAAAGACTGAAGCCCGGCTTTAAAATAACAATTATGGTAAGCAGTACCCAATAGCTATGATGCCCCAATGCCAATGCTTTTGCCGCAATAAAACCTACCAAACAAACCAATGATACCCGCAGAGCATGCTTAAACGCACCCGAATCCAAAGTGAAATTGTCAAAAAATACATGCGGCTCATAGTCCTGGTGGGTTACAAATTTGGAGTATTCTACATCAGGCGGAGTGTTAATTAATATTTTTGATGAACTTGAATTGTAGTAGTTAAATATATTTTCAATTTCGTGGTGCAGGTCTCGCAGGTTTACCAGTATCTTTTTAAGCACCAGGTTGCTGGTTTCATTACCGCCAATGGCATCAATATTGGTTTTTAACTCCTCAAGCGCGGGCATAAAATCAACCAGGTTTTTGTAGCGGGTGTTTGATAATATGGCAAAGCCGATGTTTTCTAACTCATCGCTCATTTGGTGTAACAACTGAGCGATATCAGTTAAAATACCTGTATCCTTAAATTTCTCGCGGATGTGGGAATAATCGTAATGTGTGGCCATAATATGCTCAAACATATCCACAAGGTCAACAAACGTCAATACCAATATCCTACTGGCGTTGGTTGACTCGCGCACCATAACCCGGCTTTTAAATAACAACTCACGCACGGCATCCTGATGCTGGCTTACTTGTATTTGCTGCGATACCAGTTTATGGTAATTGGCATCGATATCAGTATCGGGTAAATAAAAATCGGCCTTGATGCGTAAAAATTTAACAATATCAGCAATGTTCTCGCCCAAGGCCTGCTGTGCTGCACGATAGGGGCGTATGCCAAAAAATACCAGGCTGAACAGCATATACCATACGCCGCCTGCCAAAATAGTAAAACTATAGGGTAATATCTCATCGGGTTTTACATCCTTATCAATCATAAATATCATGATAAGCAGCGATGAAGTACCTACCGATGCCGCCCTGTTACCATAAACGGTAAACATGGAGAAAAGAAATGAAAATGCGGTGACCTCTAAACCAAGTGTATAAACGTTAAGCCTTGCATATCCGGTCGTAACGGCAACAATAAATAAACAAACATTACCTATTGCCATGGCGTTACGTTTATGCGATACTGGGCCGGGATTATCAATAACACAAATACATAAAGCCCCTAAAGATAAAGCTATGCCAAAATCAAATTTATCAAACTGCAAAAATACCAGCGATGGCAATAAAATACCTAACGACATACGCAAGCCGTCAGAAAAATACTGGCTGAAGAAAAAGCTTTTTATCTCTTTGGATGATAGGGGCATAAGGTAAATAAGGCTGTAGCGTTATTATGAAAATTTTATCGTGTTATAAATTTTATAATCAAAATTTAAGCCAATGATGTATTTAATTACTGTATATTCAATTATTTGACTTAAAAATTATTAAATTCACAGCGGCTATAATTGTTGTGATTATATCTGGTTTTTTAAAAATATAAAACTTTCGCAATATGTCATCAATGTTAAAACTCAGTCAGATAGAAACGGCCTTCAACAACGAAGTGGTTACCCGGTTTGAGTTATATAACAGTTTATTTCAAACTTTGCCATTTTATCAGGTTAAAGATACGGGCATTCTGCTGCCGTTTTTTAGTTCACATTGCGAAAAAGGGGCTGGTAAGCAACAATCTCCAACCGAAATCATCGAATCATTTTTTAAAAAATATGTACCCGGTATTGATCATAAGGAACAATTGAACAGATTGTTCAGGTTTATTCAATATATAGAGCGGCAGGTGGTTTTGTTTGATGCCATTGAAGATTCATCGTTCGGTAAATTGGGCCGGTCTGATGATACGGGTACCTTACAAGGCCTGTTGCAGCAAGCGTCTATTAGCGATAAAGTGCGAGCTGATATCAGTAAAAAATTGCAGGATTTTTCTTTACGGTTAGTGCTTACTGCACACCCTACACAATTTTATCCCGGTACGGTGTTAGGCATTATAACCGATTTGATTGAGGCGCTAAAAACAAATGATATTAACACCATTGATGTTTTATTGCAGCAGCTGGGTAAAACTCCATTTTTTAATAAAACATCGCCAACCCCGGTTGATGAAGCGGCCAGTTTAATATGGTTTTTAGAAAATACATTTTACCATGCGGTAGCAGCTATACAATCTAAATTAACCAGGGAGTTTGATATTGACGAGAACAGGGTAAATCAAATTTTGGAACTGGGCTTTTGGCCCGGTGGCGACCGGGATGGCAATCCTAATGTTACTACCGAAACTACGCATAATGTAGCCTGCCTGTTAAGGCAGATCATATTCAGGTGTTATTACCGTGATTTTAGGGTTTTAAAGCGCAGGATAACTTTTAGAGGTATTGAAAAAACTATGGCTGCACTTGAAGCTATGCTTTATGAAAATGCCTTTAATA
>JAICMD010000141.1 GCA_025929405.1 Mucilaginibacter sp.
AGAGGGGTTTCAGATAAAATAGCATCGTTTTCCAGATTAATTGCCACCCGAAAATTGGATTATTCAGCTTTTTTCCCTACTTTTAACTCAGTTCTTTCCATCCAAGAAAAAGCAGTGTCTATAAAGGGCGTGAATTTTAAGGTCAAGTTAATCAGCTAATAATCAATTAGCTAAGATAATACAAGTGGTTCCAGCGGGATCACTGGAAGCCTCTAAGTCATTTAGGAGCTTCTTCTATTTATAATATCTATTACCGTTACTATACTTATGCAAAATGTTCACGCTTGAGTGGACACATGTAATGGTACCCTTACATAGTGTTTAATTCCGTAAAAAAACAAAGTCTCGTATTTCTGATTATAATATAAACACTATAACACATTATGAAAAAATCAATCAAAATGCTGTTGCTTTCGGCGGGAATTGCGTGGGTAACTGCATCAGCAAATGCACAAAGCATAATAAATAAGGACATTGCCGGAACCTTGCAGATACAGGGCATGTACCGCGAAAGTAAATTAGGGCAACTTAATGGCATATTAAATGCCAATGGTATACCCGCACTATCTGATAATAATTATTGGCTAAATCTGTCTATGAACCACATCCACAAAAGGTTTGTGTTTGAGGATGGTATTGGTGCCAGTTTTACGTCATCATCGGATCCTAATGCGGTTAATGGCATAAATGCCAAGTACAACCAGTTTCAAATTTATGGTAGGGCCGGATATAATATCGCTAAATTTAATAATTTACGCGCGTTTCCGTTTGTAGGACTTAATTTATCTGAAGCTATGTTACGCATCCGTGATGATAGACGTACACAAAGCACATCTGATTTTTCGACCGAGTTACTTAACTCTACATCCAGCAAAACGCTTTGGAACTCACGTGTAGGCTTGGAATTTGGTGCGGGCTTTGATTACCTGATAGGAGTAAAGGATAAAACAATTGATAATTTTACCATCCACCGTTATATCCCGATAGGTGTTAGGATTGGCTACTATCTGCAGACATCAGACAGCAATTGGAAGATAGATCATGATTATAACCTTAATAACGGCCCTAATAATAAGCAAAGCAATGTATTTGTTAATGTTAATATTGGCTTAGGGTATAAAGTACAACACCGATAAGCATAATTGCACATCTCAAAAAATAAAGCTTCATGGTATAACTATGAGGCTTTTTTGTGGTACAATTGGTATTATAAAATTCTAATGTTAAATAAATGTAACTTATTGATAATTAATATAAAATAGAAAAATTTTATATTTGCTTTACTAATTAATATTAACCGATTAAACACATGAAGAAGATTTATTTAATCAGCTTTGCTTTTTCATTAGCAATAGCGCTATTATTTACGGGATGTAAAAAGGATTCATCCCTAAACTCAACCACATCACAATTGTCTTTTGCAATGCAGTCCGACAATACATTAACCGCGCTGGCATTAGCTAACAATAATAATATAACAGGCAGCGGCATGACTATGTTTGCAGTAACGACTACAATAAGTCCACCGACAGTATCCTGGACATCGGCTATCGCTAACATTAGTAAATTTAAATTGGAAGCTAAAAAGGATGGAACAGCAATTGAGATTGTTACAAACGGCCTGGTAAACGTGGATCTTCTTTCAACACTGCCATCAACTATAAACACTACTATAGCGAATGGTACTTATACCAATGTGGAAGTACGAGTTGTTTTAGCTAAATCAACCGGTGCAGCTTTACCATTTGTGTTAAAAGGCACATACACCACCAAAGCCGGTAATACAGTGCCTATTGAGTTTGATTTTAATGATGATGCCGAAATTAAAGGTTTTGTTAGTGATATAGTTATTGACGGTAAAAGTGATCTGCTTGCAAAGTTAAGTCTGCATTTAAATCAATTGTTGTCTAACGTAACTGCACAGGAAATTGATCAGACAACCAGGACAACAATCAATAACGTTAGCATAATTCTGATCAGCAGCACGGTCAATACAACGGTTTATAACAAAATTAAAACTGACCTGATGTTAAGCGGCACTTCAAGTATTGCAGCTACTGTCAAAAAATAAGTATTAATATACTGAATATATGTAAAGCAAAAAAGCCTTCAGCGTTATGCTAAAGGCTTTTTGCATTTTTGTGGTACCAACTGGGATCGAACCAGTGACACAAGGATTTTCAGTCCTTTGCTCTACCATCTGAGCTATGGTACCGCCGTTTAAGGACTGCAAATGTAGCTTTTTTTTTATTTCGGGGTAGCTTTTTTTTTAAAAATGTGCGCTGCAGTTTTTTACTTACTTTAAATCAGCTTATTACAAAACCAATCTTCAATCTTTGATCTTCTGTTTAGCTAAACCCAACAATTCGGTTAACTTTGGGTAACTGTACAAGCATTAATGGCAGCACAAATTATATTTATTATTATTCTGGCCGCAGCCGTTTACCTGTTCGCCAAAAACGCAGGCAGGGTGCGCCGTAACATATTGTTAGGTAAACCGGAAGACCGAAGCGACCAGCTCGCCAAACGCTTTATGGTGATGCTTAAGGTAGCTTTTGGACAAAGCAAAATGGGTAAGCGCCCGCTTGCTGCTGTAATGCATTTTTTTATTTATGTGGGATTTATCATTATCAATCTTGAAGTGCTGGAGATAATGATTGATGGCGTGTTTGGTTCGCACCGCATATTTGCCGCGCCGTTGGGTAGTTTATATGGATTGCTGATAGGAGGTTTTGAAATATTGGCAATACTGGTATTAGTTGCTTGCTTGGTTTTTTTAGCGCGAAGAAATGTTATCCGCTTAAAGCGTTTTACCGGGGTAGAAATGACCACATGGCCACGGTCAGACGCTAACTATATCCTCATTACAGAAATAATTTTAATGACGGCTTTTTTAACCATGAACGCCGCCGACCATAAACTGCAGCTATTACATTATGGTCATTATATCGAAACGGGAAAGTTCCCTATAAGTAGATTGTTATCCCCTTTGTTACCTGAGGGTCCTGCGACATTGGTTATAACCGAACGCGTATGCTGGTGGCTGCATATTGCGGGTATACTGTCATTTTTAAATTACCTGCCGTATTCCAAGCATTTTCATATCCTGCTGGCATTTCCAAATACATATTATTCAAAATTGCAGCCCAAAGGCGAGTTTGATAATATGCCGGTAGTTACCAACGAGGTAAAGGCCATGCTCGATCCATCGTTTATGCCCGAAAATATCCCTGCAAGCCGCTTTGGAGCAAAGGACGTTACCGACCTTACTTGGAAAAACCTGATGGACGCTTATACCTGTACCGAGTGCGGCAGATGTACATCCGTTTGCCCCGCAAATATTACGGGTAAACTGCTATCGCCCCGCAAAATAATGATGGATACCCGCGATCGTATTACAGAGGTAGGTAACAACATAGATAAATTTGGCAAGGACCATACAGATAATAAGTCGCTGCTTGATGATTATATCTCTCGCGAGGAATTATGGGCCTGCACCACGTGCAATGCCTGTACAGAAGCCTGCCCGGTAAATATTGATCCGTTGAATATTATAACCCAAATGCGACGATATATAACTATGGAAGAGGCGCAGGCCCCGGCAAGTTTAAATAACGCTTTCAGTAATATTGAAAATAATGGCGCACCGTGGAAGTATAGTAGTGCGGAGCGGTTACAATGGTTGGATGAATAGTCATTAAGTCACTGGGTCATTAAGTCATTGTTTTGGCTGGTTAAAATGGCCTAATGACGCGGTGACCAATGATATTAATTGAATGGAAAATCAAAACAATTCCGAAATCGAAAATCCGAAATCCGAAATCCTTCACGTGCCTACCATGTCTCAAATGGTTGCCGAAGGCAAACAGCCTGAAATTTTGTTTTGGGTGGGATGTGCGGGTAGTTTTGACCGGCGGGCGCAAAAAATTACGCGCAATATTTGTAAGATACTGCAGCATGTGGGCATCAGCTTTGCGGTATTGGGAACTGAGGAAAGCTGCACCGGCGACCCGGCCAAACGGGCAGGAAATGAGTTTTTGTTCCAGATGCAGGCCATGACCAATATACAGGTGCTGGATGGTTATGGAGTAAAAAAAATAGTAACCGGCTGCCCACATTGCTTCAATACCATAAAAAATGAATATCCCGGTTTAGGCGGCAATTACGAGGTTATCCACCATAGTCAGTTGATACAGCAACTGATTGATGAGGGTAAATTAAAAACCGAAGGTGGCCAAAGTTTTAAAGGTAAACGCATAACCTACCACGATGCCTGTTATTTAGGCCGTGGAAATGATATTTACGAAGCCCCGCGCAGAGCCCTTGAATTACTTGATGCCGAACTGGTTGAAATGAAACGCTGCAAAACCAATGGCCTATGCTGCGGCGCAGGCGGTGCGCAAATGTTTAAAGAACCCGAGCCGGGCACAAAAGATATCAATATTGAGCGTGTTGAAGAGGCCGCGGCAACCAACGCACAGGTAATTGCATCGGCATGTCCGTTTTGCATGACTATGCTAACAGATGGCGTTAAGCAAATTCAAAAACATATTGAGGTATTGGATATAGCCGAACTGACCGCTAAGGCAAACGGATTATAAACTTTTGGCTTTAAAATATTCCATAATGTTGTGCAGGCTGTCCAAACGCTCGGTACGCATATTTTTTACGGGAATATCCAGTTCATTGGCCATCGAGTCTACATTGCCTTTGCGATCGTTGTAGATTTGTACTATAATATCGTCGGTATTAGTTTTAAACTGCAATGTGCCCGTGGTTTCGTCGCCTAAATACTCCATATCATTAAGCCGGTGCAGGTGAAAGGAAAAATATTCCTGTTTGCCATTTTGATAAGTTTTACGCAGACGTACAAAAGCGTCATTAGTTAAGGTAAACTCCCATTTCTTTAACTTTTCTTCGGCCGGAGGGGCATAACTTTCGTTAAGGCATTTATTGCCCCAAGTAATCATTTCCTGCTCATCAAGGGCCGGTATAAAGCAGTAATTAATTATCCCCGCAAGGGTAAAAAACAAAATGGCTGCTATTTTTTTAGGTGATGGGAAAACTGATGCGCGCATGACAACAAAACTACACACCGAAGTTAATAATTTGATAGCTTTGTATATGCAATTTTCTGAAAATTCAAGAGTGTGGATATATCAGTCGGACAGAAAACTTACCGACGACGAAGTACAGCAGATACAACAGCACCTTAATAGTTTTACCACGCAGTGGACTGCGCATAATAACCAGCTTAAAGCCAAAGCCGAAGTGCGTTACAATAGGTTTTTAATATTGATTGTTGACGAAAGCCAGGCAGGCGCAAGTGGATGCTCGATAGATAAATCCGTGCATTTTATGAAACAATTGGAACAACAGTATAACATTAACCTGTTTGATCGCTTTAATCTGGCTTACCGCGAGGGCGAAGAAGTGTTATCATTACCAAGGCATAATTTTGAAGAGTTGTTAAAGCAAGGTAAACTCAACAAGGAATCTATAGTGTTTAATAACCTTGTACAAAACCTGACCGAGTTAAATACCAAATGGGAAGTGCCTTTTAAAGATAGCTGGCATATACAGCTATTCAGAGATTTGGTTGTTTAGTAAGTTGTGATAGTGAGTAGTGCCGCCCTGAACTTATCTAAGGGTGCGTGTAGGGCCTTGCCCGCTATGGTTCGACGAGGCTCACTATGACAAAAAAGCAAAATTTTTATATTTGTGATACCAATCACTGATCACCAATCACCAATCACAATTACCAACATGCCCCAATACGATCCCCGAATAGACGCATACATCGCGAAATCGGCTGATTTTGCAAAGCCGGTTTTGGAACATTTTAGAAAACTGATGCACGAAGTATCGCCATTAGTAACCGAAAATATTAAATGGGGGATGCCCTTTTTTGAATATAAAGGACCAATAGGCAACATGGCCGCATTTAAAGCACATTGTGCGATTGGCTTTTGGAAAGCCAGATTGATAAATGATCCACAACAAGCCATTAAGTTTGGTGATGGTACGGCAGGAAGCTTTGGACAGCTAACTTCGGTTAATGACTTGCCGGATGATGGCATCCTGAAAGATTTTATACATCAGGCTATGGTACTTAACGAAACAGGTACCAAAGTTGAAAAAAAAGCATCTGAAAAGAAAGAATTGGTAGTGCCCGACTACTTTATTGAGATATTGGAAGCTAATCCCATAGCCAAAGCTACGTTTGATAATTTTTCCAATTCGCATAAGCGGGAATATGTAGAATGGATCACTGAAGCTAAAACCGATGCTACCCGCCAAAAGCGTATTGAAACTAGTTTACAATGGCTTACCGAGGGTAAAAATCGCATGTGGAAATATACCAAATGATGTACAGATGTGCGTAATATGCAGATGTGCAAATGTCATGCATTAATGCTTACCTTTTGTCATCCTGAACGTAATGAAGGATCTTATACGCCATTCAATTATACCGTCTGATAACTATTGAGATTGTTTTGATATCTATCATATTTATCATGTATGTGAGGTGCTGAAACAAGTTCAGCATGACGATCTTTTTTTATCATCTGCACACTTGCATATCCACACATCTGCACATCCGCTATTTTATCTTATTAATAAAATCAACCATACCCGTTAATAACTCGGGTTTGAGCGGAAGATCGGGTTGGGTATAGGTAGCCATATTCTTTTCCTTATCAGCCGGAGCGTCTTTAAGTACATGGTTCATGTTCTGAATGATCAAGACTTCAGTAGTTTTTGATTTTTTTAGCTTTTCGGCATTTGATACATTTACCTGAAGATCGGTTGTGCCCTGTATAATTAAAATAGGCACTTTAACTTGTTTTATCTCCTTTGCCGGGTCAAAACGGCACCAACTCATTAAATAAGGCTGTATGCTTGGGCGGGCTATAGAGTATAGTGTTGGATCAACCTTTTTATCTATTTTACCACGGCGAAGACTGTCTAATACTACTTTAAACTCATCAGCCAGGTATTGCGGCTGCGATTTCATTTGTTCGGTTAATATCTGGTCGGCAGGCACCCCTGCACCCGCTACAGATATAAAGCCTTTTACATTTTCGTTGGTTGCGGCCAATATGCCTACTAACGAACCCTCGCTATGCCCCATTAAAATTATTTTCGAAAAACGCGCATCGCTGCTCAGATAGTTTATAAGTGAGTACACATCATCAATATAATCGTCAAAGTGCATATTCTCTTCTTTAACAGAAGTTACGCTTTCGCCCACCATGCGTTTATCATATCGTAATGATGCTATGCCATTTTTGCCTAAGCCCGCGGCAATCATTTTGTAGGCATTAGTATTCAGGTTCGTTTTGGCGCTGTTGCCATCGCGGTCGGTAGGGCCTGAGCCGGGGATGATGATAACTACAGGTACTTTACCGCTTGCATTTTTGGGCATAGCTAGCGTACCTGCAATAGTTCCGGATAATATTTTAACCGATACAGGTGTTTCTGTTACTGATGGGTCATTAATTGGCGTACGTGCTACCGGAGGCTGATAAGGACTTAATACCAGTCCTGTAAATTGGTCCTTATCATTCAAGCTTATATTAAGCAGAAACGTGCTGTTTTGAAACTTGGCTTTATATACTGCCAGCGGTGCCTCATAACTTAAAAAATCAACACTGGTAAGGGGGCCTAATTGCGTTTTTAGCTGCGATGTAGTTGCTTTAAATTTATCTGCCGGCAACGCAGTTTTCATTTCGGCGCTGAACATGCCGAATATGTCATCAAACTTGTCGCTATTATATGAATCTTTAAAACGGTTTGCTGCGGTGTTATATTTGGAAGGTTCAGCCTGGGCGAAACTTTTAACAGTAAATAGCAGCAATATCAATAAAAAGGTAGCCTTGTTCATGTTAGTATCAACGGTGTTAACGCACCGAAATTACTAAAAAATAAAATAGTTTACAGACTGGTTTCCTTATTGGGGATATTGATCTTATTGTCTATCAATTGCTCTTTATATTTATTCCTTATCCGGCTGATGAAAAAATCATCAAGGGATATGCTGTTAACAAACTTTTTATAGGCTAATTGGGGGAAAGGAGAGTATTGCCATACTTCGCCTGTTTCCCTGAATTCAACTTCCAGTATCTTTTCATCCATGTAGTAACCTACACTTTTAAACAGGGTTGATTTTACGTTGTGTCGTCTCATTGCCTTTTATACTGTATTAAGTATTATTTGGTTTTAATTTGTGGTAATTTTTTAACAATTTTTTAAGACGGACGGTTATTCATAAACACACCTGTTCAATTTGTACATTTGCTGGTATTATATAAAATATGGGATACCCAACTTTAAAAGCCTGCTTAGCTGACCTTGAAAGGCATGGTCATTTAATACGTATTAAAGAAGAGGTGGACCCTCACCTGCAAATGGCAGCCATACACCTGCGCGTATTTGAGCACGGTGGTCCGGCCGTATTATTTGAAAATGTAAAAGGCAGCAAGTTTCCGGCAGTGTCTAACCTGTTCGGTACGCTTGAACGCTCGAAGTTTATTTTTCGCGATTCGTTGGATAAGGTGAAAACTTTGGTCGACCTGAAAAACGATCCGCTGAAAGCGATAAAAAATCCTTTAAAGTATTCAGGTGTAGCTCTTACGGCTTTATCGGCTTTGCCGATGAAGAGTGGTAGCACAAGCAACTTTAGCAAATGTAAAATTACCGATCTTCCGCAAATATTGAACTGGCCCAATGATGGCGGCCCATTTGTTACCATGCCACAGGTTTATACTGAGGATATCGATAAGCC
>JAICMD010000002.1 GCA_025929405.1 Mucilaginibacter sp.
CGGCCTGGCAATATTTAATATATTTTTTAACACCCAAAGGGAAATGAGCATAATTTCCTTCGTTTATGGAATAGATTGTTCCGTCCTTAGGTATACGCATATCAGGGTGCGATAGGCAAAACTCGCCAATGGATGGATCCAAAGTAAAACCGTTTACACCCTTACCCGCTGTATAAACCAGCATGGTTGATGAGCCATATATTACATAGCCTGCGGCAACCTGCTCAACACCTCGTTGAAATATATCTTCTAAAGTAGTTTTGCCGCTTACCGATTTGCGCCTGTATATCGAAAATATACTACCCACGCTAACATTAATATCAATATTTGAAGAACCATCCAGCGGATCAATAGCTACAATATATTTGGCATTTTTTGAAACTTCGCTTTCAATAGGTATATGCTCGTCGTTCTCTTCAGATACCACTACGCAACACTCTCCTCCTGATTGTAAGGCGGTTATAAATTGCTCGTTGGCATAAACATCCAGTTTTTTCTGGCATTCGCCCTGTATGTTGGTGGTGCCCGCCTCGCCAATGTATTCTGCTAATCCGGCTTTATTAACTTCACGGTTTACAATTTTTGCTGCTATCCCAATATCGCGCAGTAGCCTTGATAATTCGCCTTTGGCGTAGGGGAAATCTGCCTGTCTTTCTATTATAAATTGTCCTAAAGTTTTAATTGCCTTCATACACGTTCATTTTTTTAGTTCTATCACTTCTAACGCCTGGGGTTTGCCATCATCAATGGCGAAACGCATTAGCGTACGTACTTTTTGCCAGCCTTGTTTACCGGCAGCGCCGGGGTTTAAATGCAGGCAGTTTATTTTTTTGTCATAAATCACTTTCAATATATGTGAATGACCGGTTATAAACAGCTTTGGCGGATTGCGGTAAATTTCATCACGAATCCTTAAATCATATCTGTCGGGGTAGCCACCAATATGCGTTATCCAAACGTCTAAACTTTCAATATTAAAACGCAAATTTTCGGGATATGTTTGTTTTATTTCGTTTCCGTCAATATTTCCATATACACCGCGCAAGGGTTTAAAGTTTGCAAGTTTATTGGCCAGTTCAATATTGCCAAAATCACCGGCGTGCCATATCTCGTCTACGCTTTCAAAATGTTTAAAAACCGCATCGTCGAGATAGCTGTGTGTATCAGATAGTAAGCCTATTTTTTTCATTTTGGAATTTCGTCCCGATAGCTATCGGGATCGGATTTATTTGATTAGAATATTGTAAAAAAGTCTCTCAACGCATTTTTATATTGGTTTGAATATACTTTTTCCTGCCGGTAAATAACAAACTCTTCATTGGCAGTTGTTATATTATCTAAACCCAAAACCAGCAATTCTCTGTGCGGTTTGGAATCCTGGTAAGATTTAATGGCGACAGTTTGTTGCAAGTAAAGCTTGTTTTGCTGCGCGATGATTTTTACAAGTGCGGCAGTATCCGGAGGTAATATTAGCCAGCAGGTGCCTGTATTTGTAAGGTGATTTGTTACCCCCTTTATCATCATTTCAAAAAAATCAGCATCGGCGTGTTTGGCTACGCTTTTATTAGCCTGTGGCGATACCAGCGAGTTGATATAAAATGGCGGATTAGAAACAATCAGATCATATTTCTTATCCGAATGCAGGAGGTAGCTTTCAAAGCTTTCAGGATATAGAGTTAACCGCCCGGCAAAAACAGCATTTTTAAAGTTACTTTCGGCAGTTTGTGCTGCCTGTGTATCAATCTCAACAGCATTAATCACAGCGTGAGCGAAGCGCTGTGCCAGCATCAGGGCAATTACACCCGTGCCTGTACCAATATCCAGTATATTTTGTGGTTGATGTGCCTGTGCCAGTGCGCCCAACAATACGCCATCGGTATTGATCTTCATGGCGCAATTGGTTTGGTCAACCGCAAATTGTTTAAACCGGAACATCAGGCTAAGTTAATAACCAAACCTGTTATTGTGAGTTACAAGGCGGCTTTTTATAGATTTTAATTGAAGTTGGGCTTTGTTAAACTTCATTCAGTGTAGAATCATAAAAAAATATGACCATTGTCAACAAATATTAACACGTTGATACTGATCTTTATAAGAAAAACAATCGCCATGAATTTTTTTAAGATCAAAACAGCCTGGTCAAACGCCGAATTTATTATACTGAAACTTTGTGTTGCTTCCGCATATGTTTTAGTAGGTGCTTATTTTCATGCCTTTATCAGGCAATATTATATACCTGTTTTGGTAATATTTGGTATTACCTGTGTTTGGTGTGTTTACTTATATATAAAGAAAGTAAAGAAAGGTTAAGGATACCTTACACCCTGTTGTCCGAGGTCTCCGACTTCGGACAGCGTGCGGCTTCGGACGGCGTCGTTACGCAACAATTTTGCTTACCCTATCGGTTCTATCGGGAGTTATTTCAAATTCCATCGCCAAAATATCTTCTTATCAATCCATACTAAACTATTAGCGAATGAAATAGAGCTGTTATCAAAATCTAACTATTTAAATATTTAACTGAAACTATATAAAAAAATCACTACAAGATAAATAATACCCTTTGATTGTAATTGAGTCGAATAATTTTCTAATTACGAAAACTTTTTATGCGAAATATTATTGTTTATTATGATCAATGGTATGATTGGTAGATCCAAAAAAGCCTTTTATAATGATGTTTCACTTTATATTTTTTATGTGGATCAAAACAACTATAACCATTATAAGCTTAGGCCACAAGTCTAACATCTTTGCTGGCGATTATCGTATGTGTTAACGTTTACAATCTGAGGATGAGTAAGGAAAAGACAATAACCAAAGTAGCGGTAAATATTTCAAAACAAGCGGCAGGCCTTTCATTTATTATCGCTTTTAGCATTGTAATTATTAGCATTTCCCTGGCTATGCAACCTGCCGATATACTATCACCTCGTAAAGCAATGGCTTTAGGGTTGGTTAATCTAAAGCCAAAAGGTGCCGGTCTCGGGTTATATAAATCACCAGATACATCCTGGCAAGCACCAGACATTAGTACTGTTCCATCGGGCAAGGCAGGCGATAGGATTCGTTATGGAAAAGAATTATTGAGTAATACTGCTAAGTACTTTGGCCCGCGAGGATCGGTTGCGCGAATCAGTAATGGTATGAATTGCCAAAATTGTCATCTCGAGGGCGGCAGCAGGTTATTTGCAAATAATTTTGCTGGCTTTATCGCGAATTATCCAAAATATAGCGAACGAAGTGGTAAAACTGAATCAACTTCGGAACGAATAGCAGAATGCTTTGAACGAAGTTTGAATGGTAAAGTGCCTGATACTTCGGGCAAAGAGGTGCAATCCATGTTAGCCTATATGAAATGGATAGGAAAAGACGTAAAAAAAGGCGAAAAACCGTATGGAAGCGGTATAAAAAAGTTGACGTTAATAGATCGCCCCGCCGACCCGATAAAAGGCAAAGCTGTATATATGATGAACTGCCGAGGTTGCCATGGTGTTAACGGTGAAGGTCGCTTGGCTTTAGATAAAAGATCATACGTTTACCCGCCGCTTTGGGGTAAACACAGTTATAATGATGGAGCCGGAATGTACAGATTAACAAATTTTGCCGGTTTTGTGAAAAACAATATGCCTTTTGGTGTCACTTATCAAAAGCCCTTGCTATCGGACGACGACGCCTGGAACGTGGCAGCATTTGTTAACTCGCAACCACGGCCGCATAGGGAGCAGCATAACGATTGGAAGAATTTAAAGAAGAAGCCAATAGACTTTCCATTTGGCCCTTACGCCGATAAGTTTACAGAGCGTCAGCATAAATATGGTCCATTCAACATGTTAGTAAAAATTAAATGATATGAAACAATTAATTCAATCGGCGTTGTTGGTGATCAGTATTTTTTTTATTAAACCTGCTATTGCACAAACAACGCAAGGAAACGGAATTGCCGATGCGACCCTCCATATAAAAAGGACTGTTGATAGGGGACTGTATGTTTTTAACGATTATGTTGCTGTGGTTAATAAAGTAAACCACTATCAGCTTTTGCTAACTACATTTCTTCTCCAAATAAATATATCGCAAATCGCGGGTTTCATAGCTGCTATTTTGATTGGATTATCATTGGGCCTGATTGGCGGTGGGGGATCTATTTTAACCGTTCCTATTTTTGTCTACATATTTAGAATTAACGCAATTATGGCCACAACTTATTCATTATTTGTCGTTGGGCTAACTAGTTCGGCCGGTGCGGTAAGCCATTACCGAAAAGGTAATGTTAATTTTAAAATAGCCCTTTTGTTTGGCATCCCGTCATTAATAGCTGTGTTTATTATGCGTAAATGGGTGAGGCCTGCTTTGCCTAACCATGTGTTAAGCATCGGAACTTTTGAACTCACCAAGTCAGTGTTACTAATGCTTGTTTTTGCTATACTAATGCTTGCCGCAGCTATTTCTATGATCAGGAAAAAGAAAGATGTTTGCACCTCTGAGTTATCATTATGCTATATTAAACTAATCTTTCAAAGCATATTAGTAGGCCTCATTACGGGCTTCATTGGGGTAGGGGGTGGATTTTTAATTATCCCATCCCTGGTATTGTTTGCCGGTTTACCGATGAAAAAAGCGATAGGTACATCATTAACGGTTATGACTATTAGCTCTTTATTAGGCGTATTAGGAGACGTAAGCATGCATGTGCCTATAAATTATACATTTTTAATATTGTTTTCAATATTTGCAATAGCCGGAATTATTATGGGAAGCTATTTAACCAAATATATAACCGATACTAAATTAAAGCCTGCGTTTGGATGGTTCGTGTTATTAATGGGCGTTTTTGTTTTGGTTACCACATTAAGTAATAAATAAAGGTACAGTCTCCTTATTAATCTTAAAGATACTACTCCGCCCAAATCCTTATACCCGAACGATTGCCTAACCTTTAATCGTCCCTTATATTTTTATTCGAAAATCTAATGCACATTTGATGCAGCATGCCCCTGTTGCAATTCTGTTGTTCTGTAGTCCGAAGTCTCTTCTGTTGTAGATATTAAGTCTATTGGGATGTTAACCGCATTATTTCCAACAAAAAAGCCCGATATTTTCATATCAAGCTTTTTGTCGATTCTTTTAAAGTACTCAGAGCGGGAATCGAACCCGCACTCCTTTAACGGGAACAGGATTTTAAGTCCTGCGTGTCTACCAGTTCCACCATCTGAGCCGGTGTTTAAACCATTTAAAAATAAATCCCTTCTGCTGGTCAGAAGGGATTTAGAGCGAAAGACGAGATTCGAACTCGCGACCCCGACCTTGGCAAGGTCGTGCTCTACCAACTGAGCTACTTTCGCATTTCGCAAGCACTATCGCGTTTGCGGAGTGCAAATATAGATAGAAATGCATATTCTGCAAGGAAAAGATTTATTTTTTTTGATAAAATTTATAAGTCGCTGGCTTTCAAAAGTGTCATGCTCAAATAAAATTGCTTGATAATTTTTTAAAGCAATTTTTGAGGCAGAAAGATATTTATTCGTCCGCTGCCTGAATAAATTGGATAGCCAATTGTTGTGATAGCCTGAAATTTGTTTTTTGTATCAGATCAATATATGGGCGTAATAATGGAATAACACCTGTTTGCTTTGCAAGTAATAATACGCCAACGGTACCTTTAACACGTAAGCCAAGTTTTTCGGCAAATTTTCGTGCTGCTATATCGTCCAATATCACATAATCACAGTCAATTTCAGCCGCTAAAGCAATGGCGCTTGCTTCGCCTGCATCAATATGTTGGCTAAATTGTTGTTGGCGTTGCAAATTGGTTACAGGTTTAATAATAACCCATTCAGGTAAAGGTTTTCCGTATTCTCCGGCAATTTTGGGGGTAGTTAACACGCTGAAAAATAAATCATTCAGAATATGCAGGGCGTTTATCTTTTCGAGTAAAATAAAACAGCTTGTATCAGTAATAATGACGCTATTTGCCTGCAGTTTCTCCGAATCCATTTAAATCTGCTGACGCGCTATCGTCAAAGTAATGAATATTATAATTAATTAATACTCCCGCAAAATCCCATTTTTTCATACCACACATTTCCGCAGCTTGGGCCAATGACAGTTTTCCTGATTCATAAAGTTTAGCTGCCAGGAAACGTACAGTCTCATCATGTTCCTTTTCAAGAGCATCAGGTACCTGTAGTGTTATTGTAGTCATTTTTATGTATTAATTATTATATGTAAAGATACATAAACACAAACAGTTTGCCAATAATTTGCCATTATAAGTCGCTGGCTTTCAAAACGTCATTTATCAGGTCGGCCTCGTAACCGCGGCTCATGGCGTACTGTTGCAGTTTATAGTGCCGCTTATACGTGGTGGTTTCTTTAATGGTTGAAGTTTTTTTAGCCAAAACTTTCTGCAGGGTTTGCAGGTAATCGTCGGCATCAATGGTTTGCAGGGCCTTTTTGATGAGCACATCGGGTACTTTTTTAAGTTTAAGCCCCTGTTTTATTTTAATGCGGCCCCAGCCTTTTTGCCTGAACTTGCCTTGCGCATAGGCTTTGGCAAAACGCTCTTCATTTAAATAATTACCCGTTATTAGCTGCGCTATAATGTTTTCTACACCATCGGTCCATAGCCCCCATTCGTATAGCTTATCCCTTACTTCCTGTTGTGCCCGTTCCTGGTAGGCGCAATAATGCTCGGCTTTGGCCAGCGCCACTTTTTCATCAGTAATTTTCCGGGGTTTTGGATCGTCCATCAAACCAAAATTCGTTAAAATTCTTCTATTGTATAAAATATAAGCAAATTCGTGTTTTCAATATGCTCAGCAATCATTACACCATACAGCAGGTACAGCAAATTATTAATGCCATAGGCACTATTGTAAGCGATGATACCATTACAACCCTGTTTACCGATAGCCGCCGTATTAATAACCCGGTAGGGGGGCTGTTTTTTGCCTTGAGCGGCAGGCGCAACGGCCACGAGTTTATTGCCGAAGCTTATGCGGCCGGGGTACGCAATTTTGTGGTAAAGGATGGTCCCGAAATAAAACTACCCGAAGCTAACCTGCTTATAGTGCCTGATGTATTAACGGCTCTGCAACAGTTAGCCAAACATCATCGCAGTCAGTTTAATCTGGATGTAATAGGGGTAACCGGTAGCAATGGTAAAACCATTGTAAAAGAGTGGCTGTACCAGTTAATGTTCCCGGATAAAAATATTGTGCGCAACCCCAAAAGCTATAACTCGCAGATAGGGGTACCGCTATCGGTTTGGCAAATTAGCGCCGATAATAACCTGGGCATATTTGAGGCCGGTATATCCATGCCCGGCGAAATGGAAAGATTGCAAGAAATTATACAGCCAAATATTGGGGTGTTAACGCATATAGGCTCGGCGCATGATGAAGGCTTTGAAAATACCGCCCAAAAGATACGTGAAAAGATAAGGTTGTTTAAAAACTGTAAGCTGGTTATCCATAGTTACGACCAGCTATCGCCTTATAAAATTGAATTGCCCGGTGCCAAATGCTTTACCTGGAGCCGTAGCTTTAAACAGGCCGATCTGTATGTGTTTACAGAAACGACCATAGCCAAAAGCTATTACCTGCGGGCTATATTTAAGGGCGAAGAAATAGAATGCCTGGTGCCGTTTACAGACAGGGCATCGGTAGAGAATGCTATTATTTGCTGGGCCACCATGCTGGCTATGGGCTATGCACCTGCCGAAGTTGATAACCGCATTGAGCGCCTTACCCGCGTAAGTATGCGCCTGGAACTTAAAAATGGTATTAATGATTGCTCCATTATTGATGATTCGTATAACTCCGATATACAATCGCTTGAAATTGCGCTTAACTTTTTAAACCAGCAAAATCAGCATGAAAAAAATACGCTGATCTTGTCGGATATATTTCAGTCCGGCCTGCCCGAGGATGAACTGTACCGGCAGGTGGCGCAACTGATAAAGGCGCAAAAAATAAATAAGTTTATTGGGATAGGTGCTGCGCTTACTAAATATAAAGACCTGTTTGAAGTACCCGAAAGGTATTTTTATACCGATACCGTTGCCTTGCTTAATAACCTGAATACACACCAATTTAAGGAAGAAACCATCCTGATAAAAGGTTCGCGATCATTTGAGTTTGAAAAGGTAAGCCGTGCCCTTACCCAAAAGGCGCATGAAACCGTAATGGAGATAAACCTTAACGCTATGGTGCATAACCTTAATTATTACCGTTCAAAGCTGCAGCCGGGAGTAAAGCTAATGGCTATGGTTAAGGCGTTCTCGTACGGTAGCGGTACTTTTGAGCTGGCCAATGTATTGCAATACCAAAAGGTTGATTACTTGGCAGTAGCATATATTGACGAGGGCGTATCCTTGCGCCAAACCGGTATTGAAATGCCTATTATGGTGCTTAATGCCGAACCATCTGCTTTTGACAAGTTGGTTAAACATAAGCTTGAACCGGTAGTTTATAGCTTTAATTTATTTGACGAGTTTATAAAGTTTGCCCAAAACCGAGATGTGTTAAATTATCCTATCCATCTTAAAATTGATACCGGCATGCATCGCCTGGGTTTTGAAGAGGCTGATATTGCTATTTTAGCCGATTCGCTGGAGCAAAATAAATATGTAAGGGTGGTCTCCATATTTTCGCACCTGGCTGCCAGCGAGGCTGTTGAACATGATGATTTTACCCTGCAGCAGATAACCAGCTTTAAAAAAATATTTACAAGTATTGAAAAGGCATTGGGTTATACGGTTATTAAACACATTTTAAATTCATCGGGCATTACCCGTTGGCCGGGGGCACAGTTTGATATGGTACGGCTGGGCATTGGCCTGTATGGCATTGATGCGGCTATCCCCGTTGATGAAAATGCCCTGCAGCCTATTGCCAGTTTAAAAACCAATGTATCGCAGGTTAAAAAAATACCGGCTGGTGATACCGTTGGGTATAGCCGTAAAGGCGAAATGCCTAAAGGCGGCAAAATAGCTACTGTGCGTATAGGTTATGCCGACGGTTACATCCGCGCTTTTGGCAATGGCAATGGCAAAATGATGATAAACGGCGAACTGGCGCCCACCATAGGCAATATATCCATGGATATGACCATGCTTGATGTAAGCAATATACCTGACGTGAGCGAAGGCGATGAGGTAATTGTTTTTAACGATCAGCTTAAAATTGAGGAACTGGCCGCACAGATAAATACTATTCCGTATGAAATTTTAACTAATATTTCGCAACGGGTAAAAAGAGTGTATTTTTATGAGTAATTTACTTACCCATGAAAAGATTAGCCGGAGCCCTGTTAAATTACTTTGTTAAAGGATTATTGGTTGTTGTGCCGATAGGCGCGGCAGCTTTCCTGGTATTTTGGGCGGTATCCCGGTTGGATAGTGCCCTTAACCTGAGCGATATGCTTTGGATGAGCAAGGATGGGAAACCCATGTATATACCCGGCCTGGGTATATTAAATGTGGTTGTTATCATCCTGATAGTGGGTATATTGGTAACCAACGTAATTACCGACCCCATAAAACGGTGGTTTAAACGCTGGTTTAACCGTTTGCCTTTTTTTAATTTCCTGTACTCATCCATAAAAGACCTTACTGAAGCCTTTGTTGGCGATGAAAAGAAATTTACCGAAGCGGTTATTGTTGAGGTAAATGAGTTTGGTTTAAAAAAGGTTGGCTTTTTGGTGCAAAAAGATCTGACCACATTAAATCTTCCCGGCGAGGTAGCTGTTTATTTTCCATATTCTTACTCATTTGCAGGGCAGGTGGTTATCATATCAAAAGATAAGGTAAAACCTATCCATAAAAACCCCGCTGATATGATGAAGTTTGTAATATCAGGCGGTGTAAGCGGTTTGGATTAACCTGCCTTTTTGAAGCTTTTAAAAGTGATTAAAGTACTTATCAGCATCAGCAACGCAGCCAAAATATAAGGTGCGCCCGGAAAATAATAGCCACTGAATTTATGGGTAAAGCTGTAAAATATATAACTGAAAAGCAGCGGCCCCACAATAACGCTTACGCTGTTCATGGTGGTAAATGCGCCCTGTAGTTCGCCCTGTTCATTTTTTGCAACCTTATCAGTTGCAAAAGCCTGTAGGGCCGGGCCTGATATTCCACCCAGGCAATAAGGTATCATATACAAGTACATCATCCATCCCTGCTTTACAAAGGCAATCAGCGTAAGGCCAATGGCATAAAAAATCAACCCGTAAACAATGTTTTTTTGCTGACCAAATTTGGGTATGGTATATCGTATCAATCCTCCTTGTATACCTACCAATAGCACCCCAATAAATATACCTAATGTGCCAATACTGCTTAATGACCAATGGAACTTTTCTATCAAGTAAAATGACAGCAGATATTCAATTGCTTTTTGGGCGATGTATACTAAAGTAATGGCGCCAATAAGCCCGGCAAGTTCGGTATGTTTTGTAAATATCCTTATGATAGAACCTATAGGGTTGGCACGTTTCCATTCAAATTTACGGCGATGCTCAGGTTTTAATGATTCGGGTAATACAAAATAACCATATAACCCGTTAAAAAATGCAAATGCTGCTGCCGCTATAAACGGAAATTTAATATCCAAAGCGCCCAGATAGGCCCCAAGCGCAATGCCAATAATAAAACCAAAGCCTGATGCCGCACCTACCAACCCAAAATTAGCCGACCGTTTATGCCCGGTACTTATATCAGCAATATAGGCTGTGGCCGTAGCAGTTGTTGCACCCGTTACCCCGGCAATAAACCTGCCTACAAAAAGCCATGCTATGGTAGGGGCAAAGGCCATAAACGTATAATCAATGCTAAAACCAAAAAGCGATACCAGCAAAATTGGCCGCCTGCCATACCTGTCGCTCAAATTACCCATAATGGATGCAAATACCAACTGCATACTGGCATAAACAAAGGTAAGCCAGCCGCTGTATTTGGATGCCGTACTCACATCAACATGGCCCAGGGTTTCCAGTAATTTAGGCATAACCGGGATGATAATGCCCAGCCCCAATACGTCAATAAAAATGGTAATGAAAATAAAGCCCAATGCCGCCGACCGGCGCTTTCTGGCTATTTTCTTTGATTTTTTTTGAGGAGAGGATGGTAGCTGGTCGGCCATAAAATATTAAGTAGCAATAGTTAAAGCAGCTATATAACCAATAATTTTAATTTGTGTTTCTTTTAAAACTCCGTACAGCCAATACGGCGCTTACAAGCATCAGTAAAGCACCTAAAAAGAATGGTGCGCCCGGTAATTTAACAGGGGCATCCGGTTTGGTAAAATAATAAAACAGATACGTCATTATCCAAGGGCCAAATATGGAGCTTAAACTCATTAAGCTGGTTAAACCGCCTTGCAGTTCGCCCTGCTGGTTTGAGGGTACCTGCTCGGTTATTATGCCTTGCAATGCCGGGCCGGCTATGCCACCTAATGAATACGGAATAATAAATGCAAACATCATCCAGCCTTTATTGGCTATGCCAAAAAGTATCAAACCTATGGTATATAACAGCAGTCCTATCAAAATACTGCGTTGCTGCCCCAGTTTAGGTATGGCAACGCGTATCAATCCGCCTTGCACTGCTGCTACGGTTAGGCCCACAAATCCTAACGAGTAGCCAATCCAGGCTTCGTTCCAGTTAAATTTATCAATCGTATAAAATGTCCAAACACTTTGTACCGCCTGACCGGAAAAATAAATCAGGAATAATGATGCAGCCAGACCCAATACCGCTGGATATTTGCCCAATTGTTTTAATGACCCCAACGGATTGGCCCTTTTAATATCAAACGGGCGGCGGTGTGCTTCATCTAACGATTCGGGTAAAACAAAATAACCGTAAATCGCATTCAGCAAAGCCAAAACCGAAGCTGCTATAAAAGGCAGTTGTGTACTGTATTTGCCCAAAATGCCGCCTATAACCGGGCCTATAATAAAACCTAATCCAAAGGCAACACCAATCATACCGAAGTTTTGCGCCCGTTTTTCGGGCGTGCTTACATCAGCAATATATGCCGATGCCGTAGTAAAACTTGCCCCCGTAATACCTGCTATTGATCGGCCCATAAATAACCACCCAATACTTGGCGCAAAAGCCATAAACATATAATCAATACCAAACCCTAATAATGATCCTAATAGTACCGGCCTGCGGCCAAACCTGTCGCTTAAATTTCCTAATACGGGTGCAAACAGAAACTGCATTACCGAATATGCCAGCGTTAACAATCCCGCATAACGCGATGCATCGCTCAGGTTGCCATGAATTAAAGTTTGTATAAGCTTGGGTAATACCGGAATAATAATCCCTAAACCTGTAATATCAATTAGCAGTGTAATAAATATAAAGCCCAGGGCGGCTTGTTTTTTTGGTTTGGCCATTGTTTAGGTAATGGTTCATAGTTGATAGTTCATGGCCCTTGCAATTACTATGAACCATCAACTATGAACTATGAACTATGAACTAATTAGAAATTCGGTTTAAGTACGTATTTATTGTAGAAACGGGTAATGTGCTCAACAGCTTCTTCGGCGGTATCAACTACGCGGTAAAGGTTAAGGTCATCAGGGTGAATGTTATGCTCCTCGTTCAGCATTTTTTCTTCAACCCAGTCAAATAATCCTTTCCAGTATTCCC
The DNA here is from genome assembly GCA_025929405.1 of Mucilaginibacter sp. GTDB lineage: Bacteria > Bacteroidota > Bacteroidia > Sphingobacteriales > Sphingobacteriaceae > Mucilaginibacter. The sequence continues at coordinate 12,665 of JAICMD010000002.1, forward strand.
TGCCTACAAACACAATAGGGAAGCGGGCAATTTTACCGGTTTGTATAAGGGTTATCGCTTCAAATGATTCATCCATTGTTCCAAAACCTCCCGGCAGGATAATAAAACCCTGCGAGTATTTCATGAACATTACCTTGCGGATAAAAAAGTAATCAAACTCCAGTATTTTATCCCTGTCGATATATTTATTATGAAACTGCTCAAAAGGCAATTCGATATTTAATCCTACAGATTTACCACCGGCCTCATAAGCGCCTTTGTTGGCCGCCTCCATAATACCCGGCCCACCACCTGATATTACACCATAACCATGCTCGGTAAGCAGGCGAGCTGTTTCTTCAGATAGTTTATAATACTTATTATCATTATGTGTACGTGCCGAACCGAATATGGAAACGCACGGGCCTATTTTGGCCAGTTTTTCAAAGCCGTCAACAAACTCGGCCATTATTTTAAATATCTGCCAGGAATCAGTTACTTTAATTTCCTGCCAGTTTTTGTTTTCAAATGCTTGTCTTATTTTTTCTTCACCAGTCATATATCCTTTTAATATCTTATTCTTTTTTCGCTTTATTAATTTACTCACCCGGTCTTTGCTTCGCTCGACCACCCTCTTGGTGTAAAGAGGGTTTGGCTTTATCCCAATTTAACCCTCTTTACCGCTTGCGGAAGATAAGGTCGACCAGCGTAGCGTAGTCCGGGTGAGTCAATAACCCGCAAGCCAATCTAATTTTAACTATGCCATCGCCTCTTTTGTTTTAGCCGATGATGTTAACCACAATCCGGCAAAGGTAATCAATCCGTTAACCAGTATGAGTTCATTGTCAAATTTATAACCGAATAATGCCATTGAATTGTTGCTCAGGTAATAACATACAGCAGGGGATAATACACAAATAAATGGCACCAGTTTATCATTAACCTGCCTGCTGCTTACAAATAATCCAAACGAATATAAACCCAGTAACGGCCCATAAGTATATGATGCTACCGAGAATATGGCCGTTACCACTGCTTTATCATTTATAGCGTTAAAAATAATGATGGTTAAAAACAGCAACCCCGAAAAAGCTATATGGACATAATGCCGTATGTTGATACGCTTCTTGCTGTTATTATCGCCGCTTTTGTTAAAGTTTAAAAAATCCACACAAAAAGAGGTAGTTAATGCCGTTAGCGCCGAATCGGTAGTAGCAAAAGTAGCGGCGGTTAAGCCAAGCATAAACACTATTGCAGGTACAATACCCAAATATTTTAATGCGATGGTAGGATACAGGTAATCGGTTTTTTCTACCGTGATGCCATATTTGGCAGCATACATATACAGCAATGCGCCTACGCTTAAAAAGAAAATATTGATAACTACGAAAACCGCTGTAAAGCTGAACATGTTTTTTTGCGCTTCGCGGATGTTTTTAAGGCTCAGGTTTTTTTGCATCAGGTCCTGGTCAAGCCCGGTCATGCCAACGGTAATAAATAATCCACCCAAAAACTGCTTGGTTAAATGCAGGCGGCTGCTCATAAAATCGTTCAGAAAAAATATTTTAGAGTAACTGCTGTTTTTAATGGCATCAGCAGCCTCAAAAACATTCATGTTTAAACTCCGACAGATAAAAAATATCGAAAGGAAAACAGACGATACCAAAAACAGCGTTTGCAGGCTGTCGGTAATAATGATGGTTTTTAATCCACCCTTAAATGTATAAGCCCAAATTAATGCCAGGCATATCAGTACGGTTACGGCAAAAGGCACATTATAGCTGTCAAAAATAAATTTCTGCAATACTATTACCACCAAATACAACCTGAATGCCGAACCAATAACCCGGCTTATTAAAAATATACCCGCTGCGGTTTTATAACTCCAGGTGCCTAATGCATGTTCAATATAGCTATAAATAGAGGTCAGCTTCATGCGGTAATATAGCGGCAGCAATACAGTAGCTATAATTACAAATCCCGCAGCATTACCTAATATAAATTGAAAGTACGCAAACTGATCGCCAGTTGGTGCGCCAACTTTGCCCGGGACAGATATAAAGGTTACGCCACTCAACGCGGTACCTATCATCCCAAAAGCCACCAGGTACCATTTGGAGTTGCGGTTGGCCACAAAAAAGGTATCATTATCCGAAGACTTGCGCGATGTGAGCCACGATATAACAAGCAGCACTAAAAAGTAACCGATTATAAATGAGAGTAGCAGGGCTGGGGTCATGTAGTAGCTTTTACCTAATTAAATTTACTGCCGTCATTGCGAGGAACGAAGCAATCCCTGCACCATGCAAATCAATTTTAAGGTAAACGTTTATCGAACATTTATCTCAATGATTGTCCTGCGTAGAGATTGCTTTGTTCCTCGCAATGACGTGGAGGCGGTAGCTCATAAGAACTATTATCTATGAACTACAGGCGATTTACCTATTATTTTTTAAATTCGCAACAATGAACTTCTCTTCTAAATTACTGGAAAACGCTGTTGCCGAATTTGCTAAACTACCAGGGGTGGGCCAAAAAACTGCCCTACGTTTGGTGCTATACCTGTTAAAGCAGGATAAAGCCGAGGTTGAGCAATTTAGCCATGCGGTAAGCAAACTGCGTAACGAGATACAGTTCTGTACAACCTGCCATAACATATCTGATAAACCTGTATGCGAGATATGTTCATCGCCCAAACGCGATCATAGCCTGATTTGTATTGTAGAGGATACCCGTGATGTGATGGCTATTGAAAATACCAATCAATACAACGGAGTTTATCATGTACTTGGCGGATTGATATCACCGATGGATGGTATTGGTCCGGCTGATCTGACGGTTGATTCATTGGTTGAGCGGTTAACACAAAACGGCGCAGCCGAAATTATTTTTGCCCTGAGCGCCACTATGGAGGGCGACACTACCATATTTTACTTACACAAACGACTTAAACATTTTAATCTCAAGTTATCAACCATTGCACGTGGCATAGCTTTTGGAGGTGAACTGGAGTACGTTGATGAGATAACCCTTGGTCGGTCTATCACCACACGTGTTTCGTATGAAAGTTCATTATCCAAGTAGCCTATGAAACTAACAGTTATTATGGTAAATTACAATCAGTGTAATTTGCTTAAACAGTCGCTAAATTCTTTAATCAATGCCGGAAAAAGCGTTGATTACGAGGTTATTATAGTTGATAATGCATCATGTGATAACTCTATTGAAATGGTAAGTTATCAATTTCCGCAGTTTCAGATTTTAGCTAATCAGGTTGATGAAGGCATAACCAAAGCCTATAACCGTGCTATTGAAAAAGCTACAGGCGAGTATATTTTACTGGTCAATGCGGATACAATTTGCGGCAAAGACACTTTGGAGAAAGTGCTTGAATTTATGGATACACACAACGATGCCAGTGGTTTAGGGGTACGTATGTTATCGCCACAAGGTATGTTCCTTACCGAATCAAACCGCGGGCTTACCAGGCAATGGGCAACATTTTTTAAGTTGGTTGGACTGGCTAAATATTTCCCTAAAACCCGTTTAACCAACCGTAACCGTAAGGAGTGGGTAGAGGAGTTTCAGACATCAGAAGTTGATATATTAAATGGCGCATTTATGCTGCTGCGCCGCAATGTATTTAATGAGGTAGGATTATTTGACGAGCATTTTGTACGCTTTGGTTATGATGTTGATTTTTCGTACCGCATGAAGCTGGCTGGATTAAAAAATTATTACTTCCCCAAAACTTATATTATCAATTATAAGGCTCAAACCATACCCAAATTTAGCTGGCAATACATTAAGTATTATTATGGAGCTATGATTATATTCGCCGGTAAATACCTATTTAAAGTGCCCGAAATAAAAGTGCAGGGCCTGCCGCAGGTATACAAGCCGCAATATGAAATTGAACACTAAAATTGTAATTATAACCGGTGCATCATCAGGCATTGGTAAAGCCCTTGCTAATGAATTTGCCAAACGCGGTGCCAACCTAGTTTTGGCAGCCCGACAATACGTAACCCTTTGCGAAATAGCGCAGGATCTGCAACAGCAGTATAGTATTAAAGCCGTAGCCGTGCAATGTAATGTAAGTGTTGAGGATGATTGTAAGCACCTTATCCAGCAGGCCATCGCCACATTTGGTCGCATTGATGTTTTGGTGAATAATGCAGGCATATCCATGCGTGCCTTGTTTAATGATGCTGATGTTAACGTTTTAAAAACCTTAATGGACGTAAACTTTTGGGGTACGGTTTATTGTACTAAATATGCCATGCCCGAGTTATTAAAAACGCAAGGCAGCGTAGTTGGTGTATCATCCATAGCAGGTTATAAAGGGCTGCCCGGCCGTACTGGTTATTCGGCATCAAAATTTGCTATGAACGGCTTTTTGGATGCTTTACGGGTTGAAAACTTAAAGACAGGCGTGCACGTATTAACTGCCTGCCCGGGCTTTACGGCATCAAACATTCGTAACACAGCTTTAGATAAAAAAGGGCAACAACAGGGCGAAAGCACCCTTCACGAAGAAAAAATGATGACCGCTGCGGAAGTGGCAAAAATTATTGTTGATGGCGTTGAAAATCGCGCACGTACATTGATTATGACCGGGCAGGGTAAATTAGCGGTTTTACTAAGCAAATTCATCCCCGGTGTGCTTGATAAATTAGTGTATAATACGTTTACAAAAGAGAAGGATCCGTTGTTGAAGTAGTTAATCTATCTCTAAAAATGCAGTCTCTTTATTATCGTCTTTAATAAACTCATTAATTAATTGAGCGTTTGAAAGTAGTTTATTTGCAATTTTAAGATTTGATGAATTGCCAAATCTTAGCCAGATAATTTTAGGAGGAAAGCCTTTCAAATTAGACAGATCCATGAAATCGCCATCAAAAGTTACAATAATGAAATTGTTTTTACGAGCGTAGTTCCATATTTCGAGATCAGAAGCGTCAGTAAGCCCTATTTCTGTAACTTGTTTAATGCCGGGAAAAGTATCTGCAAGCAGCCTTGAAACTTTAAATGAAATGTTTTGATCAAGCAGTATTTTCACGAAACAATCCTAAGCTTATGTTCTTTATCTGCAGCGTAAGACAGGCAAGCTTTAATTTGATTACTATTTAATTCAGGAAAATCAGCAATAATATCATTAACCGTCATACCTTCCGCCATCCAGCTAAGCACATCATATACAGAAATTCGGGTGCCAATAATTATTGGCTTACCAAATCTCTTTTCGGGGTTAATTTCAATATATTCTGTATAATTCATTATGCTAAGATACTTAATAATTAATTAAGAAAAAAAACAGTTATAGCCTGATGTTACACCAGTTCAAAATGGTCAATCTTATTCAGATCTAAAATCAACCTGCCATCGTCATCACGATCAAAAGCAGGTTTAAATTTAGCATCCCATATCATTTCATCGTACTGATAGGAGGTACGGCTATGTACCGTTTGCGAGAAGGTATCATCAAAAGCTTTTAGCAATATGGCAAAGCTGGCTTCGGTTTCGCGCATGCTTTCGGGAGTAATATCTCTTAACGGGCTATTATCATCAAGCGGGTGCACTACTGTCCAGCTCATAGTAAGTATACTCACCCTTTTGCGTTCAAGTTCAAGCGATAAAAACCGGCGTATCTTTTTGCCATCCACATCATCATTATATGAAAATATAACCTCCATTTGCAGGTCTATCAATGTATTGCGCCGTAGGTTTGCCAGGCGAAACATTATGCCTTTGCCATTTTCCATATATGGCGCAACTAACAGGTTTTTACTAAATTTCATTTTGGCTGATGGCCGCGAGAAACGCCCATATAATAATCCCGTTGCTAAAGCAAACGCCAGTAAACCTATCATTGATTCCATAGCGGCTACACTGTTAGAGAACATTCCGTGCGGACTGATATGCCCGTAACCAACAGTTGATATGGTTTGCGCCGAAAAAAAGAAGGCATCCATAAACCGCTCGAAAAAACTATTGCCTGTAGCGCCATCCAAACTGCCTGCCCCAAGCAATACGTAAATAGAAGCGAAAATTATATTGGCAATAAAATAACAGGTTAATATAATGAGCCAGAACTTGCCCCAGCCCATAGTTATCAGGTTATGATAATTGTTGGATGTGCTAAAGCGCGACAAGCCCTTGCGTTTAACATTTACAGAGCCATCGCGGTTAATGAGCCGCTGATTTTGTATAACAGCCTGCTGGCCAAAACCAAGGTCGTCTTCGGGGTTAAATTTGCGTTTATGTAGTAGCATTTTTTAAAGCTGGTGGTTCATTGTTGATAGTTCATGGCTTAAAATAAATACATATCGTTCTATGAACCATGAACTATCATCTATAAACCAAAAATAAACTTTCCCCTTGCTTTTCGTAAAAACAATTTTCATATTTGCTGAGTAAATGAACGTTAGAAATTTAAATATGAATTGGTGGTGGCTTAACGAGTAAATCGTGAGGCATTCCCATTTATAAAAAAATATATATATTTAAAAGGGTTGCCGTTGGTAACCCTTTTTTTATGTTAACGTTTAACTGCATTTAACTAATTCCCTGTTGGGTATATATGAAACAAATTCTAAACCATTTATTTGAAAATAAAACATTCACCCGCGAGCAATCAAAAAATATTTTAACCATAATTACGCAGGGTGCTTATAATAACTCGCAAATAGCCGCTTTTATGACGGCATATTGTATGCGCAGCATAACCGTGGCTGAACTGGAGGGTTTTAGGGATGCCATGCTTGAACTAAGCCTGCCGCTTGACCTGGAAACTGATGAACTGATAGATCTTTGCGGCACAGGCGGCGATGGAAAAGATACTTTTAATATATCAACATTGGCATCGTTTGTGGTTGCAGGGGCCGGATATAAAGTTGCCAAGCATGGCAATTACGGCGTTTCATCAGGCTGCGGCTCATCCAATGTGATGGAGTATCTGGGCTACCAGTTTACCAATGATGCGGATAAACTTAAAAGTAGCATCAATAAAGCTAATATTTGTTTTTTACATGCGCCCTTGTTCCATCCGGCAATGAAAACAGTTGCGCCTATACGCAAGGAGTTGGGGGTTAAAACATTTTTTAATATGCTGGGGCCAATGGTTAACCCTGCAAGGCCCAAAAATCAACTGGTTGGGGTATATAATTTAGAACTGGCCCGTATATATGCATACCTATATCAGCAATCAGATGCTAAGTATACCATTTTGAATGCTTTAGAAGGGTATGACGAAATATCATTAACCTGCGATTTTAAAACGTTTTCAGCCGATGGCGAAAAAATAAATAGTATAGAAGGTTTAGGATTTGACAGGCTGCATCCATCTGCAATAGCAGGAGGGAGTACCGTGGCCGAGTCGGCAGAAATTTTTGTGAAAGTGCTAAACAACGAAGCTACTACCGCGCAAAGCAACGTGGTTTTGGCCAATGCGGCTATGGCTATAAAAACCATCAATCCGCAAAAAACCTTTGCTGACTGTTTTTATGAGGCCGAAGAAGGATTGCTAAAAGGCGCGGCGTTAAAAAGTTTTAAAACCCTTTTGGAGACTAAGTAATGAAGGTAAAAATTTGCGGTTTACGCGATGGCGATAATATACAGGCAGTAGCAGCTTTGGCCCCCCATTACGTGGGTTTTATTTGCTATGGGCCATCGCCAAGATATATTAATGACATGCCTGCGCAAACATTAGCAAACTTACCTGCCGAAATTTATAAAACAGGTGTTTTTGTAAATGAAAGCAAAGAGAATATTGCTAAATTGATAAATCAATACGGCTTTAACGCCATCCAACTGCATGGTAATGAAAGTCCTGAATTTACACAATCATTCAGGGATAGGGTTTTGGTTTTAAAAGCTTTTGGGCTTGATAAGAATTTTGATTTTGAACAATTAAATGCCTACGCCAACAAAGTAGATTATTTTCTGTTCGATACCAAAACTGATCTGCATGGCGGCTCGGGCAAAACGTTTGATTGGGGTGTTTTAGATAATTACAAATTGAATGTCCCTTTCTTTTTAAGCGGAGGGCTTAGTCTGGGTAATTTGGATGAGGTTAAAACCATCCGTCATCCGCAATTTTATGGGGTTGATCTGAATAGTAAATTTGAAACATCGCCGGGAGTAAAAGATATTGAAAAACTAAAAAAAGCATTTGAAATGCTTAACTATACAACTAATGAAATACGGAGTTAACGAACAAGGCTACTACGGTGATTTTGGCGGCGCATACATCCCCGAAATGTTGTACCCCAATGTTGAAGAACTAAGGCAGCAATATTTAAAGATTATTAATGATGCCGATTTTAAAGCCGAGTTCGATCAGCTTTTAAAGGATTATGTAGGCAGGCCATCGCCATTATATCATGCTAAACGCTACTCTGAAAAATATGGCGCTAATATATTTTTAAAGCGTGAGGACCTGAACCACACCGGATCGCATAAAATAAACAATGCTATAGGACAGATATTGTTAGCTAAACGCTTAGGTAAAAAACGCATCATAGCCGAAACGGGTGCAGGGCAGCATGGCGTTGCTACTGCTACAGTTTGTGCTCTGATGGGTATTGAGTGCATAGTTTATATGGGCGAGGTTGATATGGCCCGCCAGGCACCAAACGTTGCCCGTATGAAAATGCTTGGCGCAAAGGTTGTACCGGCTAAATCAGGGAGTAAAACTTTAAAGGATGCTACTAACGAGGCCCTGCGCGACTGGATAGGTAACCCGGTTGATACACATTACATCATAGGCTCGGTTGTAGGGCCGTACCCTTATCCGGATATGGTGGCAAGGTTTCAATCCATCATATCTGCCGAGACCAAACAACAGCTTAAAGAGCATACAGGCAAGGAACTACCCGAATATGTAATGGCCTGTGTTGGCGGCGGCAGTAACGCTATGGGTATGTTTTACCATTTTTTGGATGATGAAAGCGTAAAATTGGTTGCTGTTGAAGCAGCAGGCAAGGGTGTGGACAGCGGCCATTCCGCAGCTACAACTTTTTTAGGAAAAGAAGGCGTTTTGCATGGCAGCCGTACCATTTTAATGCAAACCGACGACGGACAGGTAGTTGAGCCATATTCTGTATCGGCAGGATTGGATTATCCGGGTATTGGTCCGCAGCACGCGCATCTATATAAAATAAATCGTGCCCAATATGTAAGCGTTACTGATGATGAGGCATTACAAGCTGGTTTATTATGCTGCCAATTGGAAGGAATAATCCCGGCAATTGAATCGGCACACGCGTTGGCGCAACTGGAAAAAATGAAATTTAAGGCTGATGATAATGTGGTTGTCTGCCTGTCAGGTCGCGGGGATAAAGACCTGGATACTTATATAAAATATTTTAATTATTGATAGTTCATGGTTCATGGTTGATAGTTTATGTAACTTATTAGCCATGAACAATGATTTATCAACTATGAACTAACGAATGAACCGTTTAAACCAACTTTTTGCAGCTAAGAAGGATAATTTATTGTCTATTTACTATACCGCGGGCTACCCTGCAATTGATACAACCATTGATATTGCCGAAGCGTTGGAAAAAGCAGGCGCTGATTTTTTGGAGATAGGCTTTCCGTACTCCGATCCTGTAGCAGATGGGCCAACCATCCAGAATAGTTCTCAGCAGGCGTTGGATAATGGTATGACGCTTAACCTGTTGTTTGAACAGTTGAAAGATCTGCGTAAACGTGTAAGTATCCCAATTTTATTAATGGGTTATGTAAATCCTATAGTTCAATTTGGTGTGGAGCGTTTTTGCAAAATGGCTGCTGAAGCAGGTGTTGACGGCGTAATTGTGCCCGACCTGCCTATGTATGAATATGAAACTTTGTATTCGGGCTTTTTTAAAGATAATAACCTGAGCAATATATTCCTGGTAACCCCACAAACTTCCGAGGAGCGCATCCGCAAAATTGATAACCTGAGCGATAGTTTTATTTACCTGCTATCATCGTCAAGCATTACAGGCGGCAACCTCAGCGTATCAAACAGTATAGAAGACTATTACAAACGGGTTAAGGCCATGGAGCTTAAAAACCCAACAATTATCGGATTCGGTATATCAAACAGCGAAACATTTAATAAAGCCTGCCAATACGCCAACGGCGCCATTGTAGGCAGCGCGTTTGTAAAACTACTTGAGCAGGATGGGTATATGGGTAAGATATCGGGATTTGTGAGATCAATAAGACCGTAATTTTATAATAAAGCGTCATTGCGAGGTACGAAGCAATCTCTTCAAAGGACAGTCAAGAAGTAAATGTCGTTTCAGAAATGAATATCCTGGAAATTGATTTGCAAGTGTATTGATTGCTTCGTTCCTCGCAATGACGTTCGGAAATTTTTACAAATACGCCTCCAGTTCCCCTTTACCTTCACGAATAATATCAAAATCGCCGGTGGTACAATCAACAACAGTTGAAGGGATATTATCACCGTAACCGCCATCTATCACTATATCCACCAGGTTCTCGTATTTTTCATGGATCAGTTCCGGGTCGGTAGAGTATTCAATGATCTCGTCCTCATCGTGTATGGATGTGGATAAGATAGGGTTGCCCAATTCCTTTACAATACAGCGGGCTATATTATTATCGGGCACACGTATACCTACTGTTTTTTTGTTGGAGCTTAATAGCTTGGGTACGTTATGACTGGCATTGAAAATAAAGGTAAATGGCCCCGGTAAAGCTTTTTTTAATACACGGAAAATAGTATTATCAATAGGTTTGATATAATCTGAAATATGGCTCAGATCATAGCATATAAATGAAAAATTGGCCTTTTCAGGCCTAATGTTCCTGATTTTACAAATAGCCTCAATAGCTTTATGATTGGTAATATCGCAGCCCAAACCATAAACCGTATCAGTAGGGTAGATGATCAATCCGCCACGACGCAAAACCTCAACCACCTGCTGTATGGCTTTTTCGTTTGGGTTTTCGGGATAGATACGGATGAGCATGGCTTTTTTTTAATGCGGATTTCGGAAGTTCAAATTCGGATTTATAAAAGTAAACAAAAAAAGTATTTACAAGTTTCCTGTAAATCCAATCTATCATTCCGCATTCCGAAATCCGCAATCAAATGATCAGGGCTTTTTATAACTACAACAGTTTTTAAAGATTTAAGCGTATATTTGCAGCACTCCAGTAAGATATATTATGTGATAACCATTTCTTTTCAGAAAAATAAACGCTGCAACATTTGTTGCTTCAGCAATTATTAACTCTTAAAAGGAAATTCAATGGTTATTTTACAAAATCTCAATTATATACATCCTAATCGCGATCCGCTGTTTACTGACCTGGATCTGATTATCAACAAACAAAACAAAGTTGCTTTAATAGGCAACAATGGCACCGGCAAATCTACATTGCTGAAAATAATAGCCGGTATATTACAACCTTTAAATGGTGTAGTTAAAACAACTGGAAAATGCTATTACGTTCCGCAGGTATTGGGGCAATACAATGATTTAACAGTAGCCGAAGCGTTACAGGTGTCGGGTAAATTACAGGCATTGCAGCAAATATTGAATGGCGATGCCAGCGAGGAAAACTTTACTTTGCTTGATGACGACTGGGCCATTGAGAAGCGCTGCGCAGAAGCATTTGCTTACTGGCAATTGGATGCAAACCTTGATCAGAAAATGGCATCGCTTAGCGGCGGACAAAAAACCAAAGTTTTTTTAGCCGGTATTAGTATACACGACGCCGAAAATATTTTGCTTGACGAACCAAGCAACCATCTGGACGTGCAAAGCCGAGAAGTTTTATACAACTATATTAAAACCACTAATAATACCCTAATAGTAGTAAGTCATGATAAAGAGCTTTTAAACTTATTGGGTACAATTTATGAATTAGACAAACGCGGCATTAATGTATATAGCGGTAATTATGATTTTTATGCCGCGCAAAAAATGATAGAAAATAACGCGTTAAATAATGATTTGCGGGATAAGGAAAAAGCGTTACGCAAAGCTAAGATAACAGAACGCGAATCGGTAGAGCGGCAGCAAAAATTGGATGCGCGGGGAAAACGTAAGCAGGAAAAGGCCGGTATACCAACCATATTTATGAATACCTTACGAAACAACGCCGAGAAAAGTACAGCACGGGTAAAGGGAATACATGCCGAAAAGGTTTCGGGAATAACGCAGGAGTTGACGGCTTTGCGCAGTAGTTTGCCGGTACGTGATAAAATGAAGATAGATATTGATAATTCACAGCTAAACAAGAATAAAATATTGGTAATTGCTGAAGAAATAAATTTTGGTTATGATAGCAAAATGCTTTGGTTATTACCCCTAAACTTTCGGATTACAGGCAGCAGCCGAACAGCAATAAAGGGTAGTAATGGTTCGGGTAAAACCACACTTATAAAAATGATGTTGGGTGAGTTAATGCCCAAAGCAGGACAACTTTCGCTTACCAGGTTTAATGTTATTTATATAGATCAGGATTATTCACTGATAGATAACGGTTTGACGGTTTATGAACAGGCACAACAATATAATTCTTCCGGCTTACAAGATCATGAAATTAAAATTAGGCTGAACCGTTTTTTATTTACCGGCGATAATTGGAACAAACCTTGTAAAGCCCTAAGCGGCGGAGAAAAAATGCGGCTCATGCTATGTGCGTTAACTATAGGTAATCAGGCGCCTGATATGATTATTTTAGACGAACCTACAAATAATTTGGACATCCAGAATATTGAAATATTAACAGCAGCAATTAATGAATATGAAGGTGCATTAGTGGTAATATCTCATGATGAGCATTTTTTAAATGAGATAGGTATTGAACAATCTATTAATTTGGAAAACAATTAAAAGTTAAAGGGTTGCAAGCTTTAAGCCTGTAACCCTTTAAACTATTATAGCCTTTAAAAATTAAGCTTGCTTAGCAAACTGTACGTTAATGTGCAGTTTAATGTCTTCGCCAACTACAATGGCGCCTGCTTCGGTAACGCCATCCCAGGTTAATCCAAACTCTTTACGGTTTATTTTGCCGGTAATTTCAAAACCAGCTTTGGTATTGCCATAAAAGTCGGTAGCCGAGCCGCCAAGTTCAACATCAAGCGTAACCGGTTTGGTTATATCTTTAATAGTTAGGTTACCCTGTAGTTTATAATCGTCACCATTTTTAGTAAACGAGGTTGATTTAAAGCTGATTTTTGGATATTTCTCAGCATCAAAAAACTCCGGGCTTTTTAAATGGCCGTCGCGTTGTTCCTGGTTGGTATCAATGCTGTTTACATCTAATGAAAAATCAATCTCTGCATTTTCAAAGTTATCATTATCGGTTGTCAAGCTACCTTCAAAGCTTTTAAAAAAGCCGCTTACGGTTGAGATAACTAAGTGTTTTACTTTAAACTGTACTTCTGAGTGTGTTGGGTCCAATACCCATTTTGTTGTTGCCATGTTGTTGTTTTAATTTGATGAAGCAAATATAATAACAAATATATGTTTAAACATCTATTTTGTTTTTTAATTACATTTAACCGACATTAGTACTGTAATTAACAACAAATGTGCCCATTGGTTGCATCATGAACCAAAAATTACAAATCAGTTTACATCTTAACAAAGTAATACCTATGCGTTTTTGCCGGCTTATTATACCTTGCTTCCTTATAATTTTTTATAACGCGGACGCTCAGAAAATTTTGGTTAATAACCAACCCGGCCGTTTAGAGATACGCCCGGCAGGGGTGGGCTGTGTGCGCATTACCTTAAAACCAGTAACTTATACTGCTGATTATCCCGAAACACCGGCATTAGCCAATATCAAATATGCTAAACCGGTTATAAGTTTAACCGCTGTTAACGTGCCCGTAAAAAAAATGGTGGGTGATTTAATGGTCGGGGTAACAAACTCGCCTTTAACTATAACCGTTAGCAATAAAAATGGCCGTATTATACAACGTTTTGTAGCTCACACTGATAATACACTTTTGTTTAACTTGGATGATGGCCCCGTACTGGGTTTAGGCGAAGGTGGGCAAGCCCCCGAAAAAGGTGCCGATTGGCGCAAGCTGCCGGTACAATATGACCGCAAAGGCCGTTATTATAAAATGCAGCCGAGGTGGCAAAGCGATGCTTACGGATCGCGCAACCCCGTGCCGTTACTGGCTGACCCAGGCAGATGGGCAATTTTTGTAGCCGCGCCTTGGGTTGAAGTTGATTTAACCAATAAAGATCATGGCGTATTTATCCCCTGGAAGCCTGCGGGCAATGCAAATACGCCGCAAAATTTCACCAATCAGGGCCAAAATTTAGGTAAAGGCTTACCACCCGTTAATAAAATTGTGCCGGGTTTGTATGATTTTTTTGTGTTTGATGCGCACGACCCGCAACAGTTTATGAAAAACTTTTCGGTTATTACCGGGCCTGCTGTAATGCCGCCAAAATGGGCGTTGGGGTATATGCAATCGCATCGCACGCTTAATAATGAGCAGCAAATGATTGGCATTGTTGATACCTTCAGGCAAAAGCAAATACCTGTTGACGCGGTAATTTACCTGGGTACCGGTTTTGTACCCCGCGGCTGGAATAAAAAGCAGCCATCGTTTGAGTTTAACCCCGAGGTTTTTAAACGCGATCCAAAAGACTTTATGACTGATATGCATAACCGCAATGTTAAAGTGGTATTGCACATGGTGCCGTTTGACAGGGATAAACTGCCCGGGTTGCACGGCAATATCCCTGCAAAAACAGGAGAAGTTATTGATGCCTCGCACCTGCAAACCTATTGGAACTATCATATACCATTAGTGAAAACCGGTGTTGACGCTTTTTGGCCCGATGAGGGCGACTGGTTTGATCTGTTTGAGCGGATAAAGCGCCACCAGCTATATTACCAGGGCAGTTTATCCGTAAAACCAACTGTAAGGCCGTGGAGCTTGCAGCGTAACGGATATCCGGGTATAGCGCAATGGGGAGGCTGGGTATGGTCGGGCGATACTGAATCGTCATGGAAAACCCTGGAAACGCAAATAGCCGTAGGCTTAAATTATGGCATAAGCATTGGCCCGTATTGGGGCACCGATATCGGCGGCTTTTTTCCCAATGCAGAGCTTACCGGCGAGCTTTACACCCGTTGGTTTCAGTTTGGGGCTTTTAATGGTTTATTCCGCAGTCATGGTGTAACCTGGCATACCCGCTTGCCCTGGGGTTGGGGCGTTAATACCTTAGGCCCGCCAGAAGGCAGGAATCACCCCCTTGAATCAGAATTAAACAATAAGGCAATTGAGCCTATCGTAAAAAAATATGATGAGTTGCGTTATCAGCTATTGCCTTATACCTATACTTTGGCATGGCAGGCCCGCCAAACAGGCATGCCATTAATGCGCGCCTTGTGGATGCATTATCCTGATGACGAAAACAGTATTAAAAATCACGACGAATTTTTATGGGGAAAAGATATGCTTATTGCACCTGTTTATGAAAAAGGCGCCACATCGCGCACTGTTTATTTACCCAAAGGTAATTGGTACGACTGGTGGACCAACGAAAAGGTTAAAGGTGGTACTGCAACAAACCGTGCGGTTGATTTAAGCATACTGCCTATATACGTACGCGCCGGTGCTATTATACCTTTTGATCCGGTACGCCAATATACTGCTCAAAAAGTAAGCGAGCCAACTACGTTTAAAATATTTACCGGTGGCGATGGGCAGTTTACCCTTTATGATGATGACGGCATAAGCCAGGAATATTTAAAGGGTAAGGGTAATGAAACAACAATAAATTGGGATGATAAAAGGCGGATATTAACTATTAAATCTGTTGTAAATAATAAGGAAGTTGTTAAACCGAGACAATTTAAAATACAATTGATACCCGCTAATATTATTAAAATGATAAGTTATACAGGGACATCGAAGAAGATAAATTTTCAATAATTAATGTCGGCAATTGCCTTAAACCGGCTTCGTTAGAAGCCAAATATCGGTAACAAAATAATAGACATTTTACGTGCCGTAGGTACGTAACTTGTACCGCACCTACGGAGCGGATATTTGTTTGCTGTTTTATGTTACCGATATTTAACTCCGATGGAGTTATTGAAGTGTATTTTATTAATCCGCAACTTGAATTGATCAAAGCCTTTTAAAAAACTTATTCTTTAAAAGCTTATCCATAACATCATTCTTAAAGTTAAGGCTTACGGTTATTTTGGTTGCGCCGATATGCAGTGTATTGCCCTCGATGGTATTTACATGCTGCATATTAATGATGGTGCTTTTATGTACTTGTATAAATCTATCAGCCGGAAGCTGCTCCAATAAGCCTTTAATAGTTAAATAGGCTATCAGTTTGCTTTGCGAGGTATAAAGCACTACATAATTGGCCATAGCTTCCACATATAACAGGTCGTCATATTTTACCCGTTCCAGTTTGCCATCGCATTTAACATAAAAATAATCTGGGGCGGCATTTTCAGAGCCGTTGCTTTGCTGCTTAAGCAGTTTTAATTCAAGCGCCTTTTGTGTTGCTTTTATAAACCGCTCTAACGAGAATGGCTTTACCAGGTAATCAACCACGGCCATTTCAAAACCCTCAACGGCGTATTGCGCGTAAGCTGTGGTCATGATAACCATAGGCAGGTTAGGGGACGACCTTAAAAACTCCATTCCACTCATTTTTGGCATATTAATATCCATGAACACCAGGTCGGTTTGTTGGCTGTTAATTACGCCAATAGCCTTCAGCGGATTTTCGGCAACGCCCACTAATTTTAAAAAGTCGGTTTCCTCAATATATTCCTGCAAAAGTTTACGCGCCATTGGCTCGTCATCAACTATTACACAGTTCAATATCATAATTCAAACAAGGTTAGTTCCACAAAATAATCATTTTCGCTGTTTTCAATTTTTAATAAATGCCTGTCGGGATATAATAATTCAAGACGGCGCTTAACGTTAGCAATCCCTAAGCCTGATGAACTTTCGGCAGGGCTGATAAACGAATCTTTGGTATTAAAAACAGTAAAGCGCAAAATATCTTCATTAACCTGAAGGTTGATGTCGATGCTATTATCTGCAAACTCATTAAAGCCAACATACTTAAAGGCATTTTCAATAAAAGCTATAAAAAGCAGTGGAGCCACGCGGATGTTGTCTGTAACCCCGTCAGTATTAAATGCTATGTTTATGCGTTCGTCAACTCTACTTTTTTGCAGGGCAATATAATTGCGGATGTAGTTTATCTCGCGCTCGAGGCCAATCTGTTCAACATTACATTCATATAATTGATAACGCAGCATTTCCGAAAATACCAGCAGCATTCCGCGTGCGTTTTTATTGCTTTTATCAATGTGCGCATAAATAGAATTGATGGAGTTGAACAAAAAATGCGGGTTAAACTGTGCCCGTAAAAAATTAAGTTCGTTGTCGGCCCGTTCTTTCTCTATCTGTTCGATATAACGCTGCGAGGTTATTTTTTCGGCGATGAGTTTTGCGGTAAGGATCAGTACCACCCAAAAGAAAATATTCAGGAACGAGTCCATAAACACCCGGTACGGATTAAATACCAACGGCGAGGTATGAAACAAATAAGCATTAACCGCATATGATACCGGCACCCTTAACAGGGCGCCGGCTAATATCCCCGCTAAAAAGCTTAAACCAAATACCGCATATTTTTTTCGGTTAAGCAGTAGGGGAACTGTAAACAACGAGTTGTAATAATAATTGCCCGCAATAAAAATAAGGTAGCAAAACTGTATGGTAAGCGCGTGGGTAAACACCAGCGTACCGTTGCGGAAAATATATATCCAGAACAGGTAGGCTAGCAGCCAAAAAAGCAGGTGATATACTAAGGCCTTGTGTTTCAACCTTACAACGTTATAAGTGTTTTGCGATACTAAACTAATCATTTAATCTCGTTTGCATCCGGAAATGCCTGCCCTTTATGACAGGTAATACATTGTACAGCTAACGCGGCATCGCCAAATTTGGGGTGCTTGTTTTTAAGCCAGCGTTTATTAATGTTCAGCGTCATGCGCATCATACGGCGGGCTATCTCTTTTTCGGGCTTGGCATCGCTAACAAAATCAAGTCCATGCCCGTTGGCGGCATTGGCATGGCAAAAATTGCAGCTTACACCCAGGCCATCTTCAAAATCATCAGCCATTATACTTTGCAGGTCTCTTGAACTGATGTTTTTTGATAGCACCTTTAAGTTAACAGGTTCGGGCGCGGTTATCGTGGCTGCTGCGCTTGTAACAATCACCACAGTAGCCAATGCCAATATTATATACCATTTTCTATTCATCCACATCGCGTTAAACTTTTTTGGCGATAACATTTAATGATACTTCCAACTCATTAGATACGGTACTGATGCCACCAACTCCAAAATCACGGCGTTTTAACTTAAATGAGCCTTTAAATACAAGCCCATCCGCAACTGTTGACGCTGTAAAAGGGAAGGACAGCGACTGACTTTTGCCTTTTATACTAACCTGCCCTTTAAAAACGTAATGCCCGTTGTTACCGCTTATCTGTGTTGAGGCCAGGCGTATATGCGGATGGTTTTTTACATCAAAAAATCCATCGCCTTTTAAATGTTCATCGCGCAGGGAGTTATCAGTATTTACACTTTCGGCGTTAATGGTAACATCAAAACTATTAGCAGCGGGGTTTTGTGCATCAAAACTAATGTTGCCATCCAAACCTGAAAAATTGCCATCTACATTAAAACCCAGGTTTTTTATGGTAAATTTTATTACCGATCCCTGGTTTACAGGTTTGTATTGCGCACGGCATACAGGCATAATGCCTATTATAAAAATCAATGTTATTAATTTTTTCATTATTGTATTATTGTTCAATTAATGGGGTATCGGTAATGGCAAGCGTGTGATCATGCTCCTGATAATTTACGCTGGTAAGCCCCAGTAGTCCACGCAGTTTTTCGGCAGGAACCTTCATTGGTCCTGCTGATGGAGCTGTACCTGGTGCAGGTTGCGGGAACGCTGTTGAGCAAGCGGTATAGAAAGTAATGTTACCCTCAATCTTTTGAATGGTTTGATGAATGTGCCCGTTTAATACCGATACCGAACCAAAGCGTTTAAGCAAGGCCATAGCTTGCGCGCTGTCATCAGTGGCCCAACCCCATTGCGGGTATATAGCCCAAAGCGGTATATGTGCAAAAACTACAATAGGTGTGCTTGATGATAAAGGCTTCAGATCGGCTTCCAGCCATTTCAACTGTTCGGCACCAATATAGCCTAAGCCGCCGTCCACATGGTTGGTTACATTATTCAATCCGATAAAATGCACCCCGTTTTTATCAAAGCTGTACCAACCATCGCCTAAGGTGCCTTTGCCAAAACGCTCCAGGTAAAGTTTGCCATTATCAGTAATGTCATGTTCGCCAGGTACATAAAATATCTTTTCGGTTTTTACGCTTTTAAGCGATTGCTCCAGCGTATCAAACTCGTCTGCCTGTGCCAAATGCGATAAATCGCCAGTATGCAGCACAAACGATGGCCTTGCCGGCATGGTGTTAATTTTGGCTATTGCGGCGTTAAGCGTGCCAACAACGTCAGGATTTGCAGCCTTGTTAAAGCCTATGTGGCTATCGCTTATCTGCACAAAACTAAAATCAGATTTTGGCATAACCAAGCCCTTTTTAAGATCGCCTGTTTGTTTGTCTATCAGTTGGCTCATGCCAAATGATTTCATAATACCGCCCGACATCATCCATAATACGCCCGTCCCGGCCCAGGCCATACATTCTAAAAATCCCCTGCGGTCAATTCCGTCATCATTTTTTTCAGGTAGATGATGATCGTGGTGCAAATGTTCTTTCATGGTTTTTCTTTTTGTTGTGATTGAAATTTTCCATGAAGAAAGATATACTACAGCAGGAAGGATAATTTTTTACATAAGATGTGGGAAAAACTTGATGAAAAGGGATTTGCTAATTACAAGCGAAGCAATCCTATTGCTTTGCAATTGAATGCAAAGAAGAATTGCTTCGCTTGTATATGTCGGTCAAATACTGCCGACGATGAAATAATATACTATTTTTTCATCACCTGTTTAACAATATCATTGCCAAACACAAACACCATCAAGGTTATTAATAGTACAAAACCTACTATTTGTGCACGTTCCAGAAACTTATCGCTAAGCGGTTTGCCTTTTATCATTTCGATAATTAAAAATACAGCATGGCCACCATCCAACGCCGGGATAGGCAACAGGTTGGTAAACGCCAGTACCATTGATAGGAAGCCCACCAAACTCCAGAAGTGTACCCAATCAATACGGCTGCCAAACATATTGGCAATAGCTACCGGGCCACCTACGGCCTTGCTGAATTTAACATCGCCTTTAAATACTTTACCTAATCCTTTGGCATTATCGGCAAATGTTGTCCAGGCTTTAGTTGCGCCTACAGGTAATGAGCCAAAGAAACCATATTTAACAGTTTCCTCTTCGGGCAAGTTGAGTTTTTGGCTTACACCAATTTTTCCGTCGGTGCCAACATTGGCTATTAAATGAATAGTTGCTTCATTACGTTTAACGGTCAAATCAACCGCTTTGCCTTTGTTTAGCTGTAATTGCGAGCGGAATTCATCATAATAAACTACCGGATTATTATTTATAGCCAGCACGCTATCGCCTTTAATTAAACCCGCAGCTTCGGCGCGGCTTTTTGGCACAACCGAATCTATCTTAAATGTTGTACGCGGTATACTGCTTATAAACTCCTCCAGGCCATAATCCGAAAGGTCATTAATTATATTAGCCGGTACTGTAACAGTAAGTGTTTTGCCATTTCGTAATACCGTAAATACCGAATGATCAAGCAATACCTTTGAGCTTACCAGGTCATTAAAGCGCACAATAGGTTTACCATTAACAGCGGTGATTTCATCACCCGGCTGCAGGCCCATTTTTTTACCGATTATACCCGGTACTATGCCGTGTTTAACATTTTGGATAGGGATATAGGTTTCGCCCATGCGGATGGTTAATATCCAAAATATCAATATGCCTAATATCACATTTACAATAATACCGCCCAGCATTACAATTAAGCGCTGCCATGCCGGTTTGGCCCTGAACTCCCAGGGTTGTGCAGGGCCTGCCAGTTGCTCGGTATCCATAGATTCATCAATCATACCGGCAATTTTTACATAACCACCTAAAGGCAGCCAGCCTATGCCATATTCAACATCTTTATAAGTAAACTTAAACAGACTAAATCCCCAGGCATCAAAAAACAGGTAAAACTTTTCTACCTTAATACCAAAGGCCCTTGCGGCTATAAAATGGCCCAGCTCATGCAATATCACCAAAATCGAAAGTCCCAGTATTAACTGGCCAACCATTATTACTATACTCATTCTTTACTATCAAATTATATATGCTTTTGAGGGCATTTGTTTTATCAGGTTTTGTGCAAATATGCGTGTTTCTTTATCAGTATTCAAATAATCGGTTTGCGTAGGTTTTGCCACATAGCTTATTTTTTGCATGCAGCTTTCAACCACATCGCTCATGGCTAAAAAGTTAATTTCATCAGCCAAAAATCCGGCTACGGCAATTTCATTGGCGGCATTAATAATGCAGGGCATATTACCGCCACGATTTAATGCCTCAAATGCAAAGCCCAGGTTACGGAAAGTTTTTATGTCCGGTTTTTCAAATGTCAGGTTCGGATAATCCATAAAATCAAACCGCTTAAAATTGTTTTTTATTCGGGTAGGATAGGCCAGCGCGTATTGTATGGGCAGCTTCATATCGGGCAAACCCATTTGCGCTTTGATGGAGCCATCCTCAAACTGCACCATTGAATGTATGATGGATTGCGGATGCACCACTACATCAATTTGCGGAGCCTTCAAATCAAACAACCATTTAGCTTCAATAACTTCCAACCCTTTATTCATCAGCGTAGCCGAATCGATAGTTATTTTAGCGCCCATAACCCAATTGGGATGCTTTAAAGCATGTTCGCGGGTTACACTTGCTAAAAAGTCTAAAGTTTTACCTCTAAACGGTCCGCCCGAGGCTGTTAGTATTATCTTTTCAATATTGTTAAACCGTTCGCCGGCGAGACATTGAAAAATAGCCGAGTGTTCCGAATCAACAGGTAGTATTTTAACACCGTACCCACGGGCAAGGCTCGTAATCAGTTCGCCCGCAACAACCAAAGTTTCCTTATTTGCTAACGCGATGTCTTTTTTAGCTTTAATTGCTGCAATGGTAGGTTCTAACCCCGCAAAACCAACCATTGCGGTTAGTACAATATCAATCTCGGGATGCGTAACAATTTCAACAATAGCTGCATGACCGGCCAATACTTTAATATCAGTATGCGATAATGCCTGCTTAACCTCATTGTATTTGCTTTCATTACAAATAATTGCGTAAGCGGGCTTAAACTCTAAGGCTTGTTGGATTAACAGGTAAGCATTAGAGTGAGCCGTAAGCAAAAATACGCTGAACAGGTCGCTGTTATCCCTTATCACGTCCAGCGATTGCGTGCCGATGCTACCTGTAGAGCCAAGAATGGCTATGTTTTTAATATTGCTCAATATTATATTTTCAAACCGTCATTGCGAGGAACGAAGCAATCTCTGCATATACAAATCAAAACCGTAAAGGCTTGTCTATATACAGAGATTGCTTCGTTCCTCGCAATGACGCGTGGTTGTCATTTTATGATATATGCAGACAATTCATCCGCTATTTTTCTATCATTTGCCAAACGCGGCACCTTGTTTTGGCCGCCCAGCTTGCCTTGAGAACGCATATAATTTATAAACGCGTCCTTTTGCAAACTTTGGATGATCAAAGGTTGCAAAATGTTACCATCTATCAGGTCAAAATAATAAATATTTTTTTGCTGCAGGGCCTTGTCAACCTTCAAGCTAAACGCTTTTAAGTCTTTAGGTTGGTTGCCAAACTCAATAAACCATTCGTGGTAGGGTAGCTGCCCCTGCGGCGGATTTACCTGCGGCGCCACTGTAAACTCTATAATGTCCACACCTTCTTGGTTGGCTACTTTCATTAATGCCTGCTCAACTTCTTCGCCTATAACATGCTCGCCAAAGGCGGATATATAGTGTTTAATGCGCCCGCTAACTACAATTTTATAGGGGTTTTTTGATACAAACTTTACGGTGTCGCCAATACTATAACCCCATAAACCGGCATTGGTATTTAATATCAGCGCGTAATTTTTATCCAGCTCAACATCTTGTAAACTAATGCGGGTTGGGTTTTCATTAAAATATTCATCAGCAGGAATAAATTCATAAAATATCCCCGAATCAACCAGCAATAGCAATCCTTTTTCTTTTTGCGAATCCTGGAAAGCAATAAAGCCTTCTGATGCCGGGTAGGTTTCGATGGTGTCGATATCAAAACCAATGCTTTCTTCCATACGGGCGCGGTAAGGTTCATAATTCACACCGCCATAAACATATAGTTTAAAGTTTGGAAAGATGTCTTTGATCTTCTTACCGCCGTTTACTGCCGATAACCTGTCGAAATACATTTGGCACCAGGGCGGTATGCCCGATATCAGGCGCATATCCTCTTTAGCGGTTTCTTCAACAATGGCATCAACCTTTTGCTCCCAATCGTCAATGCAATTTACCTCATAGCTGGGCAGCCTGTTTTTTTGCAGATAAGCCGGTACATGGTGTGCCACAATGCCTGATAGCCTGCCTGTTGGTATGCCTGCTTTAACAGCCAACTCGGGGCTGCCTTGCAGGAATATCATTTTGCCGTCCACAAAATCAGCATCGC
This sequence comes from Mucilaginibacter sp., assembly GCA_025929405.1. GTDB lineage: Bacteria > Bacteroidota > Bacteroidia > Sphingobacteriales > Sphingobacteriaceae > Mucilaginibacter. Next base: position 36,462 of record JAICMD010000002.1, read on the forward strand.
CGGTTTCGTGAATATAACTTAACAAGGCATTTCGTGCGGCTTTAATATGCTCGGGCATGCTCTCTTTTGAGATGGGGATATATTTTACGCCTGATGTTGTGCCCGATGTTTTGGTAAGATAAGCGGGCTTACCAGGCCATGATACGTCCTCTTCGCCTGCAGTTATCCGTTCAATATAGGGGCGCAGTTCTTCATAATCACGAACAGGGACGTGCCGTTTAAAATCGGCGTAAGTTTTGATCTGACCGAAGTAGTGATCTTTGCCGAAAGAAGTATTTTTTGCCTTTTCAATAAGCGCGGCAAACGTTTGGTTTTGCAGTGGTATAGCGTTATGCCTTATATGGTTCAGATCCCTGTTAACCCACGCCGCAAATATCTTACTCAACAGTCCCTTCAGGCCCATAAACGTTTAATTTGTTTCGGCAATATCGTCATCTACATCTTGGTGGCTGTAAATTAATTTGCGGTAAGTAACCGCCAATACAATATTTACAAACGGATACGTAAAAACAATTGCTAATGATACAAACGGATAGTATTGAGATATTAACGCAGGCAGGGCGATAAACAGTAAAATGATAATGAGTATACTTAAAACTTTAAAAAAGTAACCACGGGTTAGATCCCAGCTTTGGCGCAGAGATTCAAATGCGCCCGAGTGGTCGTCAACTATAAAGTTATTGAAAAACATTATCCTCAGCGCCAGGAACAAACCTAAAAACGTGCCTAAAACTTCAACTGTAGTTTCAATATTAGGATAACTATTCAGCCCCTGTGTAAAAAAATGAAAGGTTGTTATTAAAAACGCTATTAAAAAAACTACTATTAAATAGCTGATGATCATTTTTATACCCGGTAGTACCTGCGATATTTCAAACTCATAATATTCGCTATCAATAACAGTAAATATCAGTTTGTATAATCCCAGGGTAGTATAAGCCTGAACAAATATCAGAAAGAAGGAAACAATCATTCGTCCGGCAAATTCTTCGGGCAGGATGATAAACTGGGTAATAACAGCTAAAACAGATAATAAAAAAAACGATATAGCCGAGTAGACTATAATAGTTACAAAGTTGTTTTTAAATATCTTCCATGCAGTTTGTAAGGTTTCTACAATGGAAAAAGGATGGTACATATTATTTATTTATGATCTGTTTATGATTACGCGTTTCCAAAAATCCTGCATAAAACCTAAGCCGTAGGCAGTAAGCTGTATAACGGACGCTATTATACTCAAAAATGCAATTTTTACCGACTTGTTTTTCCACCACGCGTGAAAAAATATCAACAAAATAAATATAGCTAATATAATATTACATAATATGGCTATGGGCCAGTTTAATAAATTGCTGATAATGGTAAACAATAAACCCAATGTAAATATAGCCGGGAAAAAATGTACCGCTTTTAACCCTTTTGGGAAGAATTTATATACGTTAATACGTGCCCTGCCAAAAAAATGCAGTTGCTTATAAAACTGGAAAAACGTTGCGCGCCTTTTATGGTATACTTTTGCATCAGGTATTAAACCGATTTTAAAACCGCTGGCATGTATGCGTATGCTGTATTCAATATCCTCGCCCAAACGGGTAATGATAAAGCCGCCTACCTTTTCCCAAACCTTTCGCGATATGCCCATGTTAAAGCTGCGTGGGTGGAACTGGCCTATACCTTTTTTATTACCACGTATACCGCCGGTGGTAAAAGGGGAAGTCATGGCATAACTGATGGCTTTTTGCGTTGGCGTAAATGATGGATGCGCCGCATCCGGGCCGCCATAGGCATCCAGCCAGTTATTGGTTAACGCGTTATTAACGATCTGTAAGTAATCTTCGGGTACTAATATATCCGAATCAAATATGATAAAGTAATCGCCGCTGGCCCTTTCAAAGGCATAATTACGGGCAAAGCCCTGTCCGGCGTTTTCCTTTACAAAGTATTTAATATCCAGCTTATCAGCAAAGCTGTTTACTATATCTGCTGCATCATTTACCGAGCCGTCCTCAATAACCAATACCTCAAAATGCTTATAGGTTTGCAGGGTAAGGGTTTCCAGCAGTTCTTTAATCTCCTGCGGGCGGTTGTATAAAGGGATGATGATAGAGTAGAGCATGTATTATATGTGCAGATGTGCGGGTGTGCAAATGTGCAGATTTTTGTCTGAAGTATGATTTATTAGATTTATTGATTAAAAGATTTTTTTCATCTGCACATCTGCATATTCACGCATTTGCACATTTACAACATCTGCACATCTGCATATCCACGCATCTGCACATCTACTAAATAACATCCTCCACCTGGTATTTATTGCGTTCAGGGGTGCTGCGCGATACCAGTTCGGCGATGAAGCCGGTTAGGAATAGTTGTGAGCCTAATACTATTGCTGTTAGCGCAATATAAAATAATGGTTTGTCGGTTACTTCACGATAGTTACGCTCGTTATGGGCTATGGCATATAGTTTTTCGGCAATGAGCCATATTGCGCAGATAGTGCCCGCCAAAAAGCTTAGTGCGCCTAACGAACCAAACAGGTGCATGGGCCGCTTGCCGAATTTAGAAACGAACATAATAGACAATAAATCCAGCGGGCCGCGGATAAACCGCTGTAAACCACCAAACTTGGTAACCCCAAATTTACGGGCCTGGTGCTGTACCACCTTTTCGCCTATATTGTTAAAGCCTTCCCATTTGGCAATTACAGGTATATAGCGGTGCATTTCGCCGTAAACTTCAATATTTTTAACTACCTCATTTCGGTAAGCTTTAAGCCCGCAATTCATATCATGCAATTTTATGCCTGATAACGACCGGGTAACACTATTGTATAATTTGGTAGGGATAGTTTTGCTTAAAGGGTCGTGCCGGTTTTTCTTCCAGCCACTTACCAGGTCGTACCTGTCTTGGGTAATCATGCGGTATAACTCAGGTATTTCATCGGGACTATCCTGCAGGTCGGCATCCATAGTAATTACTACTTCACCGCTTGCGGCTTCAAAACCGGTATTCAGCGCGGCTGATTTACCATAATTACGCCTGAATTTAATGCCTTTTATAAACGGGTTGTTTTTACGTAGTTCGGTAATTAACTGCCATGAGCCATCCCTGCTGCCATCGTCAACCAATATTATCTCGTATAAAAAGCTGTTGGCATCCATTACACGGCTTATCCATGAGGTAAGCTCGGGCAATGATTCAACCTCATCATAAACAGGTACTACTACTGATATATTCATTCGTTGGCTAAGGCAGGATAGGAGTTATAGCTATCCAGCACAAAAATATAAAAAATGAGTTAGGTTGTATGTGGATGATTTTAAGAGTTTAATTACGTGCATTGCATGTTAATCCGTCTCCGTCAGGAGTCAAATGTATTAAGATTCTGCGTGCCGTAGGTACGCTAAGGGCTCCGCACCTAATGGAGCGGAGATCGGCTGCGGTTTTTTTACCGACATCTAACCCTTACAGGGTTATCCTGCTTTTTATTATCAATCAAACTGCCCTTGCAAGCGCGTAAGCCTTTCAATTAACTGGCTCAACCTTTCTTGTTCGTTTTTTACAAAGCGTTCACGTACAAAAAACGTGGTAAATAATACCAGTACCCCATATATACTATAAACAACGGCTTTAAACAGGGCCGAGGCGCTTTGCAATACCTCATAAAAATATAGCAGCAGCCCGGTGCTTATCAGCAAAACATAGGCGTAGTACATCCAGCCATATATTTTTGAGCGTGATTTTTGATACTCTTTAAGCCCTTGCAGGTAATCGGCAGGGTTAATGGTGACATCGCGCTTATTTATGAGCCTGTAATCGCGTATCATCATCATCCAATACATCAGGATGGTTGTAATTAATATAACGATGCCCGCATAGGTTACCCATGAGCGGAATACAAAGAACAACATAACGGCCAGTAATGCCGATATAGCTATGCTCATGCTCACTATGTTATAAAGCAGTTTTGTACTCATTCCGCTTATCCCTTTTTTTACCTGCTTCAGCATCTCATCCACTGAAAGCTGATCGCGTTTTGGCTGCTCCTGCCAAAGCGAAATTAATTGATCAAAGTCTTTCATATTGGTTATATAATTCCGTTAATCGTTGTTTAATGCGGTGAACTTTTACGCGTAAATTCCCCTCTGATATACCCGAAATTTCCGCAATTTCGGGGTATGGCACTTCATCAAGCACCATGGTTATGATAATTCTTTCTGATTCTTCCAGTTTTGATATGCACTTATAAAGCATGGCCACCTGTTCATTTTTTTCCGATATTTCTTCACCCTTCGTTTCTTCCAGTTCAGGTGTTAGTTCATCCTTGGCCTGGCGTTTTTCTGAGCGTAGGTAGGTTAGGCAGGTGTTAACGGCAATGCGGTATATCCAGGTTGATATCATAGCCTGGTTCCTGAATTTCTCCAGGTTTTGCCAAACCTTTAAAAAAGTTTCCTGCATCAGGTCGTTCGCGGCGTCATCATCGCCGGTATAACCATAGCATAAATGGTATATCTTTTTCGAGTTGGCCTCAAATATCTTTTTAAATGCTGCCTCTTTGTCCGTCACTTAATTCGTGGTGTTTTACTTTAGATAAGCTCTCAAATATAATGTTACAGCAAATAACTATTCTTATTTAACCACGAAAATTTAGACGCGGCATCTTCAACCATATTATTATAATTATCCTGATAATCAAACTGCAGGTCCTCATGCAGGTTTTTGATCAGCCCGCGTATTTTTTCCAACTGACGGGTTAATATCATTCGTAAAGGTTTGTAGGATGAACGCCTGTCGGCATATTGAATATAATTGGTGCAAAAGTTTATCAGTAACTCCGCTTCAGCACCTTTTGATGCCATAAACTTGGTATACTTGCCTATCAGCCTTAAAATTTTGCGTAACGCCTTAGCTGCGTTGTAACTCTGCACGGGTAATTGACTAAACATAAATCCCGCTTCAGCTTTTACCTTTTCAATAAAAGCGGCTTCATCATGGGCCTCAAATAGTAAATAGGCCAGCAGTTCCTTATTTTCTTTTTTATGGCGAGCCAAACGCAGGCATAAAGCGGTTATTTGTTCGGCAGGTAAATGCTGTAATTCCTTTTTAATGTCCTGTAAGCCGTGGGTTATAGTGCTCATGCTTTAAAATAGTTTAGCAAAGTACTAAATAGTTGTAGTTTTGTAACCTTAATTAGTGATTTAGTGCAGCATCACGAAAAACAGTATCAAATAAATAAATCATTGATTAGAAAATAATCACTAATTCACTAATTCGTTAATTAAATAATATATGTCTACCAAATCAAAAAAGATATTCCTGCTGCTAAGCATCGTTGTTCCGTTCCTGTTCTATTGTGTTTATTACTATGGTATGATGGTAAAAAACGCACCCTATAAATTTGTTGAGTTTGACTCAATTGTTTTTCAATATGGCGACAGGGACAGCCTGCTTAACAAATACAATTCAAAAACAGGAGAGTACCAATATCTCAATAAACATGATTCATTGGTAAAAATGACCTTGCATTTAAGCAAGGACGACCTGCTTTACCTGCACCGTAAGGCTGCCGACCTGGGTTTCTGGGATTTTCCTTCGTCAGAAACAGGCGATTCTGTAACCACAGCCGGGCCTAAACCGCCGCGTTATATTATTGAGTTTAACTATAAGCGAAAAAGCAAAAAGGTTATTTATGATGCCAATTTTGATGGTGACCCCAGGCTTAAAGATGCTAACGAACGTTTGATACGCGAAATAACCGGTGTGTTGAATGACGCGGAAAAGAAACAGAAAAAATAAACGCGTTTGTTTATTGCAAATGCTTTTTCTATATTTGCACCTCGAAATTTTAAAAATTAATTAACAAACCATGTACGCAATAGTAAGTATAGCCGGACAGCAATTTAAAGTTGCAAAAGACCAGCAGATCTTTGTACACAGATTACAAGGTGATGAAGGCGCTAGTATTGAATTTGACAATGTGTTGTTAGCAGAAAACGAAGGTAAATTCAAATTAGGTACTGATTTGAAAAGCGCTAAGGTATCGGCTAAGATCGTGTCTCATTTAAAAGGTGATAAAGTAATTATCTTCAAAAAGAAAAGAAGAAAAGGTTACAAAAAGAAAAACGGCCACCGTCAGCAATTTACCAAAATTGAGATAACCGGTATAACATTATAATTTAAGTTTAAAATCAGATCCTGTTAACAGGATCATAACGATATAAAGAAATGGCACACAAAAAAGGGGCCGGTAGTTCCAGAAACGGCCGCGAATCGCATAGCAAACGTTTAGGTATCAAAATTTTTGGTGGTCAGCCGGCAATTGCAGGTAACATCATTGTACGTCAGCGTGGTACCCAGCACAACCCGGGCCTTAACGTAGGCATCGGTAAAGATCATACTTTATTTGCATTAGCATCAGGCGAAGTAGTTTTCAAAAAGAAAGCTGATAACCGTTCATATGTATCAGTTATCCCTTTTACAACTGCACCTGTTGTTGAGGATGCTGCTCCAGCACCTAAAGCAAAAGCAGTTGCCAAACCTGTTGAAGCTGCTCCTATTGCAGAAGCTGCAACCGAAGAAGCTCCAAAAGCAAAAAAAGCAGCGACTCCAAAAAAGAAAGCCGCTGATGCTGAAGAAGCAACAGAAGCTCCTGCGGCTGAGTAATCTGAAGGAAATATTAACAAAAAGGCCTTTCGAATTCGAAAGGCCTTTTTGGTTTTAGTTATACCTGTTTGGTATTGGCACTAACTTAAAATTGAGCGGAACTGTGTACATAACCCGCACAGGCTGTCCGTTATGCATTCCGGGTTTCCAGTGGCGCAGATGATGTACCACCTTTAATATTTCTTTATCCTGTTCTTCAACCAGGCCATTCATTACTTTAACGTCGCTAAGGGTGCCATCTTTTTCAATAACCATACTTACCCACACACGACCTTGTTTGTTTTGCATACGTGCATAGTACAGGTATTGTATGCCTGCCAATTTCTGATAAAAGCGGTCCATGCCGCCTTTATATTCGGGCATAACTTCTACAGGGGTAGTATAAAGCTGGTCGTCATTACCAGTAGGATTGGCCATAGCCAGCATGGTGTTTTGAGCAAACACACCCGACGAACAAACCGTAGTAATTAAAATGAATAATAGCTTTTTCATAAAAAACTAATCTTAAACAAAATTAACAGCAGAAAGGCTTTATAACAGGTTATATAAAGTTAATAATTTAATACTAATTATTAATTACTTCAATATAAAAGTCTATAGGTAGGATATGCTTAGATCGTATTGTTTTGCCACTTTTAGTTGCCGGAAGCCAATCCGGTAATTTTTTAATAGTTTCTAAAGCTACAAGGTCGAAATCAGGTCGTACACCTTTCTCGATTTTGAAATTTGTTAAGCTGCCGTCCTTTTCAATGTAGAAACTTACTTTTATAGGCCCGGATATATTATCGTTAGTATATGGCCATTTTATTTTAGCTAAAAATTTCTTTAAAGAATCTTCACCACCCGGGAATTTGGCAGGAATGATTTTTTGTACAGCTAAGGAAGGAACTATTTTATTTTTTTTTAAATGGATATTGCCTGCTCTTGATGCTGCCGAAAGCAAAGTAATGTTATTAACAGAGCTGGCTTTTGCATGATATCAATTCTCCCGTACCATTAACCCGTCTGCAAAATCGCGCAGGTACTGTTTATGTTCTTCGGGCAGGTTAATGGCATCTAAGGCCTCAAATGCTTTATCAGCATATACCTGCATCTGATCATCTGCATATTGCTTTACGCCCAGGCTGTTATAAATGGCGGTTACGGCCTGTACCTTGTCTTCGTTAATAAAATCTTTATTAGCTAATATATGTTGCAGTTCGGTAGCCGTTTCGCCCCCGGCAAGTTCTAACGCTTTTATAAGCAGGTATGTTTTTTTGTTGGATATGATATCGCCGCCAACCTGTTTGCCAAATTTTTCAGGGTCGCCGTAAACATCCAATATATCATCCTGTAATTGGAAGGCTATACCTAAATATTCGCCAAAATTACTTAACAGGTTGGCATCTTTTATGTCGGCACCGCCTATAAGCGCGCCTATTTTTAATGCACCGCCTAATACAACTGCCGTTTTCAGGCGTATCATCTCAATATATTCCTTTATAATTACATCACTGCGACGCTCAAAATCCATATCAATTTGCTGCCCCTCGCACACGCCCACCGCGGTGTTATTAAAAATATCCAGTATTTGCCTTAACAGATGATCGGGCACTTTCATCATCAGCTTGTAACCCTCAATCAGCATCACATCGCCTGATAATATGCCCACATTCTGGTTCCACTTTTCATGCACGGTAGCCCGGCCACGACGCAGCGGCGCGTTATCCATAATATCGTCATGCATCAGCGTAAAATTGTGAAACACCTCGATAGCCAGGGCAGGAGATAAAGCATCATCAATATTACCGCCAAACAAATCGCAGGCCATTAAAAGCAGGGCCGGGCGCATGCGTTTGCCGCCGATGGATAAAATATAACTTATAGGTTCATATAATTCTGCAGGGTGTAAAGGAAACGTTAGCTTATCAACCGATTGGCTAATTAATTCCTGCAGATCTTTAAGTTTCTTCATGTTTGTTGTTAGTAGTGCTTGATTGAGTAAATGTTTATAACTAATCATCGCTCACCAATCACTGTTCACTATCATTGCACCAACGAAAAATCGATCTGTTTTTTAGTAAGATCAACGCTTGTTACCTTGATCTTTACTTCGTCACCCAACTGGTAGCGTTTCTTTTTACGCTGACCGATTATCGCATAGTTTTTCTCGTCTAAAGTATAAAAATCATCGGATATATCACGCAGCCTTATCATACCCTCGCATTTGTTTTCAATGATCTCCACATACATGCCCCATTCGGTAACGCCCGATATTACGCCATCGTACACATTACCTACCTGATCTTTCAGATACTCAGCCTGTTTGTATTTTACCGATGCGCGCTCGGCATCAGCGGCACGCTTTTCCATTTGCGAGGCATGCTGGCAAAGTTTTTCGTAATGCTCGGCATTAACCGACTGGCCGCCATCCAAATAATGCTGCAATAGCCGGTGAACCATCACATCAGGATAACGGCGTATTGGTGAGGTGAAATGCGTATAATGATCAAACGCCAAACCGTAATGGCTGCTGCTTTTGGTGGTATAAATGGCTTTAGCCATTGAGCGTATAGCCAGATGGGTAAGCACGTTTTGCTCTTTTTTGCCTTCCACATCTTCCATCAGGTAGTTTAATGAGCGGGCAATTTCCTTATCAGATTTGGTATTGATTTTATACCCAAACCTTGCTGCAAACTGCGCAAAACTAGCTAAAGATTCAGGCTTGGGCGAATCATGCACGCGATAGACAAAGGTGTATTTATGTTTACCCTTACCTTTTTTGCTCACATATTCGGCAACCTTACGGTTAGCCAGCAGCATAAAATCTTCTATCAGTTTATGTGCGTCCTTGCGTTCCTTAACATACACGCCGATAGGTTTGCCTTTATCGTCCAGTTTGAATTTAACTTCGGTAGTTTCAAAACTGATGGCGCCGTTTTTAAACTTACGGTCGCGTAATTTGTAGGCTAAAGCATTAAGTTTTAATATTTCGTCGGTAAAATCACCTTGCTGGGTTTCAATAACTTCCTGTACTTCTTCATAAGTAAAACGCCTGTCGGAATGTATTACCGTACGGCCAAACCATTCAGTTATAACATTGGCGTTGTCATCCAGTTCAAAAACCGCGCTAAAGCATAATTTATCTTCTTTAGGGCGAAGCGAGCATAAACCATTTGACAGCCGCTCAGGAAGCATAGGGATAACCCTGTCAACCAAATAAACGGAAGTGCCACGTTCAAATGCTTCCTTATCCAACGGCGAATCGGGTTGTATATAGTGCGAAACATCTGCGATGTGTACGCCAACTTCATAATTACCATTATCCAGTACTTTGTAGGATAATGCATCATCAAAATCCTTGGCATCAAATGGATCGATGGTAAAGGTGGTAACGTCCCTGAAATCGCGCCGTTTGGCTATTTCCTGTGGGGTAATATCTGCGGGTATTTCTTCAGCCTCTTTTTCAACTTCGGCAGGGAAGGCGAGCGGAAAGCCATATTCAGCTAATATGGCGTTCATCTCGGTATCGTTATCGCCCTGCGCACCTAAAATATGCTTGATACGGCCAACGGGGTTTTTAGCACCCGCTGGCCAGTCAGTAATTTCGGCAACAGCTTTGATGCCATTTTTTGCACCGTTTAGCTCATTAAGCGGAATAAAAATATCATGCATCATTTTCCGGTCGTCCGGAAGCAGAAACGCAAAATGTTCAGACAGTTTTACAACGCCTGTAAACTCCATTTTGGCACGCTGCAATATCTCAATTACCTCGCCTTCCTTATTGCGGCCACGACTTTTGGCATATACATAAACCTTTACACGGTCGCCGTTTAAGGCATTGCGTAACTTACGCGGGGCAACAAATATGTCGCTTTCGTCCTCATCATCAGTAATAATAAATGCGGAACCATCATTGGTCAAATCAACTTTTCCTTCAACAAAAGTTTTAAGTTCAATCAACTGAAATTTACCCGGCGATACCTGTTTTAAAACCTGTTTAAAAGCTTCTTCTTCCAGAATATCCAGGATGGTATGTTTGGCTTCAGGGTCGCGAATATTCAGTTTAGCCGAAACCTGTTTGTAATTAAGTGGAGTATTTCCGTTTTGTTCAAATACATCAAGCACCAGTTGAGTTAGTACCTGGTTTATAGTTGAACTGTGTTTCTTTTTTGACATGTAGTAGATGTTAATTCGGAATTCGGAATGCCGATTTCGGAATGATAAATTTATTTTTTGATGTGGTTTTCCTTAGCGGTTTTTCCAGAACTTGTAAATATTGCTGTTAGCTCATTAGCTTCTTTATGCAAAGCTTTAATAAAATCATTATTTAAAGTTTCTGATTCCATTAACAATTCTAACCATAAAGTAGTTTCATCAGCTTCTTCTTCCACAATTGTAATTTTTGAAATAAAATCTGCTTTTGAGCGTGCTTTACATGCAGACCTATAATTTGCAGCTACCGATGTGCCCGATCTTATAATTTGATTTCCAAGCACTCGGCCAGTACGATCATCAGGTAGCATTTTAACCAACTTTATAATGTTAAGGGCAAAGATTTTGGTTCGGGATTTCAAATCATTTATTGCTTGCATAATAATCGTTTAAATTATACAAATTATCATAAATTTCCGCATTTGACATTCCGCACTTCGCATTTAGAAAAACTTCCGCGTTCGCCATTCCGAATTCCGCAATTCAAAACTTTGGAATTGAAGAAATAAGCTTTTTAGTGTATTCGTTTTGAGGATTTTCGTAAATCTCATCCGCATCACCAATCTCCACAATTTCGCCTTTGTTGATCACCATTATACGGTCGGATATATGTTTGATGACCGACAGATCATGCGAGATGAAAATATAGGTAAGGTTAAGCTCTTCCTGCAGTTCACGTATCAGGTTAAGCACTTGCGCCTGTACAGATACATCAAGTGCCGATACGGATTCATCACAAATAATAAACTTAGGTTGCAAAGCCAGCGCGCGGGCTATAACTATCCGCTGACGTTGCCCACCCGAAAACTCGTGCGGGTAGCGGTTAAAATGTTCAGACGATAGCCCAACACGTTCCAAAAGTTCAATTACCTTTTGCTTGCGCTCCTTATTATTTTTATAGAACTGATGTACTTGCAAAGGCTCCATGATAGATTCGCCGATAGTTAAACGTGGATTTAATGACGAGTAAGGATCCTGAAATATAATCTGCATATCGCGGCGCAGCGCTCGCAATTCTTTTTTACTAACGCGACAAATGTCAGTGCCTTCAAATACAATATTGCCTGCTGTTGGTTCAATCAATCGTAAAATACTTCGTCCTAAAGTGGTTTTGCCGCTGCCCGATTCGCCAACCAGGCCCAGCGTTTCGCCGGGGTAAACTTCAAAGCTTACCTTATTAACCGCCTTTACTGTTTGGGTGGGTCTGCCAAGCAAATCACTATCAGTAGCAAATATTGTTGATAGTCCGTTAACATTTAAAATAGGAGACTGGCTATAAAGTTTTTTCTTTCGTGCCGATCTTTCAGCAGCGGGGTAATTGTATTCCTTACGAATTTGAGTAATGCTTGCATCATCCTTATCCATAAAATCAGCTATTACCGGTAATCTTTTTAAATGATACTCGGGCGACGGCCGGCATGCCAATAAGCCTTTTGTATAAGGATGCTGTGGTGCTTTAAATAATTTACCCACTGCTGCCGATTCTACTATTTCGCCGCGATACATTACCAGCACATGGTCGGCTATTTCGCGTATTACACCTAAGTCGTGCGATATGAATATTAAGCTCATGCCACGTTCTGCTTTTAAGCGGATAAGCAGCTCAATAATCGTTTTTTGTACGGTTACATCTAAGGCGGTAGTAGGTTCATCAGCTATTAATATCTCCGGGTTGCATGATAAAGCCATAGCTATCATTACGCGTTGCTTTTGCCCGCCGGATAGTTGATGAGGATAACTATCAAACATTGCCTCCGGTCGGGGTAATTGTACTTCGTTAAATAGCTTTATGGCCTGTTCCCTGGCCTCTTCGTTATTTAAATTCAGATGAAGTTTTATCGCTTCGGTAACCTGATACCCGCAGGTTAGCACCGGGTTAAGCGATGTCATAGGCTCCTGGAATATCATGGCTATGCGGTTGCCCCTGATGTGCCTTATTTCATCTTCGCTGAGTTTTAGCAGGTCGGTATCTTCAAGAATGATCTCGCCATCAATAAGTGTTTGGTTCTTATCCAGCAAACGCATTATAGCTAATGAGGTAACCGATTTACCGCTGCCTGATTCGCCTACAATACCTATGGTTTGACCTTTATTAAGGTTAAATGATACTTTTTTAACCGCTTCAAATAAGCCATTAGGCGTTTTAAACCGGATATGCAGGTTGTTTATTTGCAGCATATTATTCTACTATGGTCACATGCTCATCCGCAATTAATGGCTCGCCTCTAAACCGCCTTAATAATTGGGCCGTAGCAACAACATCCTTTTGGCAATAGGTGCAGATACGGTCAAGCTGGTTTTCTTTCCAGTAAACTGAGCCAACCATACTGCCGTCAATATCATCCTTTGGGGTAGGTATATCAAATATGGTGGTAAGCAGGTTAAG
>JAICMD010000353.1 GCA_025929405.1 Mucilaginibacter sp.
CGTGTGGTTAATACAGTACAAAGCAATGGGTTTGGGTTTGGAGGCCATAATGCTTCTGTAATTTTTAGAAAATACGAAGATTAAAAGTGGATGCCTGTTAGCCGGTTATACAAATTATATTTATCTCCTCATAGAAAATACGTTAAAGTTTTAAAAAATTTGCTTGGCTTTGTGCCAGGCAATTTGTCATTATACCGTTTGGCGTTCAGGCATAAATCTGTAGCGCAAAACATTAAAAAAGGTGTAAAAAACAGTAACGAGCGCCTGGAGTTTTTAGGCGATGCTGTATTAGGCAGCGTAGTGGCCGAGGTGCTTTTTAAGCTATACCCTTATGAAGACGAAGGCTTTTTAACCGAGCTTCGCTCAAAAATTGTGAATCGCAGCAATTTAAACCAGCTGGCCCGCAAACTGGGTTTTGAAGGATTAATTGAATATGATAGCCGTGTGTTAGGGTCGTCGCGCCAGGGCTCGTTGTTAGGCGACGCATTTGAAGCTTTGGTTGGCGCAGTTTATTTAGATAAGGGTTACAACTTTACCCGCAGTTTCCTGGTAAACCATATCATTAAATCGCATATTGATATACATACGCTTGAGCAAACCGAAACCAATTTTAAAAGCAAATTAATTGAGTGGTGCCAGCGCCACGGCAAGGATATTTCATTTGATCTGGTTGGCAATAACGACGGCGAAAACGCCAAGCTATTTACTGTACAAGCCAGCGTTGATGGCGAAATAATGGGCCTGGGAAAAGAGTTTAATAAAAAGAATGCCGAAAAACTGGCTGCCGAAAAAGCCTGCGAAGCACTGGGTATTTAAAAGCTAATAAAGCTTTTGTACTTTCAACCGATCCTTATTGGTTTTAAAATATTCGTATGATCTTTTGATGTAATTGATCACATCGTAATCATTCCATTCCTTAACATCTTCAGCTGACGGGGTAAACGTATGCATAAAGCTTTCAATATCCTCATCGGGTATATTGGTAATTTGCTTTACTATGGTTTTATTATACTTTTTGTTGATCTCCAGTTGATCAAGGTCGTTTTTAGTATATTCCCTAAAGTGTCGTGCCTGGCCGGGAGCCTTTCCAAACGCCTGGTACAATGCGTTTATTGGAGAATTTAACACTGATCCAACACTCGGCTTGCCAAACACGCCTTGTTTACGGTATTGGCCAATTGCATCATTGATCTCCTGCTTACGGCTTTGCTCTTTTATAGTAACCTCCTTAAGCGCAATAACCGGCCGCATGTATATATTAATATCATATGGCCCGGATATAACAAAGTATTCTGTAGTAAAATCTGCTTTTTTAAATAAAAGCGTATCGCCGTTTGCCGCGTTGATATGAAAAACACCCAGGTTATCGCTCATGGCTGATAATTTGCGGCTGGCGTTGGTAACATTAGCTTGCGCAACGCGCTCGTTATAACTTTTTTTGTAGATGATGCCGCTTATAGTATATAGCTGCTGCGCGCTTGCACAAAAGGTGAAACATGTGCAAAAAACAAATAAAACTATACCGCGCAAATACATTTATAAATTAAACAGAATATCAAATTTACACATTTGATATTATTTGAAACGTAAAAAAGTGTTAAATCGATATGCAGATGTGCAACTATGCAGTTATGCAAATTATTGAATTATACATCATTTCATCCGCACATCCTCGCATTTGCATATCTGCACATCTGAAATCTTTTCTATCTTTGCGCATGATAAAATCCATGACAGGGTATGGAATTGCCAGTTTTGACTCCGGTAACTCAAAATACACCGTTGAGATCAAATCCCTTAACAGCAAGTTTCTTGAACTATCATTAAGGCTCCCTAAAATATTTTCAGAAAAGGAGTTTCAGTTACGTAACGATTGCAGTAAGCAAATTGAGCGCGGCAAGGTAA